>NHIT01000020.1 GCA_002171925.1 Candidatus Pelagibacter sp. TMED196
TATTTAATTGAACCTACCATCGATCTCACTTGTTGCTGTAAAAAAGATTTTGACTCAAACGTGAAAATGATTTTATTTTTTTCTTTTTTAATTTGTGCTTTTTTGAGAGTTTTTATTGGAGATTTCGACTGGCAAGATGAAGATCTGAATGTAGAAAAATTATGGGTGCCGATTAATAATTTTGCACCTTTCTTCATAATTTTAATATTTAGTTTTTTTTTAACATGCCAAGCTTTTGTTTTATCTAAAACTAATGATGAAAACCTATTAATAATAAAATATTTATAAGTTCTTTTTTTTGCACTATGTCTGGCATGAAACATTTTTGATTTTTTTTTTATGCTAAGAATAGAAACGGGATACTTTCGTAAAAAGAAGTTCATAGAATTGATAAAGTTATCTTTATAATCTATTTTTCTTTTAGTCTTAAAATGTGCAGATTGTCCTTTTGCATGCACCCCAGCATCAGTTCTACCTGATCCAATAACTTTTATTTTATCTTTTAAAAATTTGGATAAAGCTCTTTCTAGAACTTCCTGAACTGAAACACCATTCTTTTGAAACTGCCAACCAACAAAATTTGTGCCTAGGTATTCTACATTAATTTGGTAAGTGAACATTAATCTATGCTCTCGTCTATTTTAATCTTATTACCTAACAAGAACTGGTCTGTTTGTTGCCTGCTCTTACCTTCTTTTTGGATCTCCAGAATTTTAATTGATTGCTCAGCGCAAGCAACGGTAAGCATTTCATCTACAGTTGTACCAGGATTACCAGAAGTATTTATAATTTTGGCTTTCCATATCTTATATCTTTCGTTTTTATAATTAAACCATGCACCGGGGTTTGGGTTCAGCCCGTTAATTTTAGCTAAAACTATCTTAGCACTCTGATTCCAATTAATTTTTGCCTCTTCTTTTGAAATTTTTTTAGCATAAGTTGCTTCTTTATGATTTTGCTCTTTGAAGGAAGTATCTCCTTTAAAAATTTTGTTCATTGCTTTTATTAATGATTTAGCACCTAATTGAGATAAAAGTTTTGATAGGCTTACAGTATCAACGCTTTCGTTTATTTTAATTTTGTCTTGATGAATAACCGGGCCAGCATCTAATTCTTCTACAATTTTCATAATTGTTATACCTGTTTCGCTATCTAAATTCATTATCGATCTTTGCATCGGAGCTGCCCCTCTCCATTTAGGTAATAAAGATGCATGAACATTTATAAAACCAAATTTCGGTAAATTTAAAAATCTTTTTGGAATAATTTTTCCATATGCAACAACAACAACGATTTCTGGTTTTATAGATTTTAAAAAATTATACTCCTCGTCATTATCTAGTGATGACGGGGTTCTTAAATTTAGGGATAATCTTTCTGCAGTAATTTCAATTTCTGATTTAGTTAATTTTTGTCCTCTGTTGGCTTTGCTAGCAGGTTGTGAATAAACTGTTAAAATCTCATAGTCAGAATTTTTTAACTCTTTTAAAGAAGGAACTGCGAACTCCGGGGTCCCCATAAAAACTATTTTTTTTGACATTAAATTTTTGAAGTTAAACTACTATTCTTTCTAATTCTTTTTTATTTTTTGATAATTTTTTTATAATAATATCTTTTTTAAGTTTAGATAAATAATCAATAAACAAAATACCATTCAAGTGATCAATTTCATGTTGTATACAAGTAGCTAANAGTCCTTCAGCTTTTATCTCTTTNGGGNTTCCATTGTAGTCCAAAAATTTTATTTTACATTTTTCTGGTCTATCAATCTTTGCAAATTGATCTGGTATAGATAGGCATCCTTCNTCGTAAGTTGCTTTTTCTTTTGACTTCCAAGTTANCTCTGGATTTATAAAATATATAGGATCTTTCTTGTTCTCTTCTTTTGAAATATCAATTACAACAACCCTTTTTGGAACTCCTATTTGAATTGCCGCCAAACCAATTCCTGGTGCTTTGTACATTGTCTCTAACATGTCATCCATCAAATTTTTTATTTCTTTGTCAACCTTTTCAACATTAGATGATTTTTTTCTTAAAACAGAGTCAGGAACGGTTATAATTTTTTTAATAGCCATTTGAAACTTATATTATAATTATACTCTTAAAGGTAGAGTGAGATTTAAAATTTTATTTCTTACTTTTTTAATTTTTGCTTTATTTAAAAGACTAACTATAAAATACAATGTTTCTGGATCTAGATTTTCAACATCATCGCTTCCTATTATCTCAACGAGTTTGAGCATAAGCATGCCAATTTCATCTTTTTTTATTAGCTCATTGATGTTAGGAGGAATGGTTAAATTTTTCGAGAGGGAAGAAATATCTAATTCTTTTGGCATAATATAACCATCTGAATTTAAGGTTTCTAGAAGAATTACNTCTTTAGTAGAAAAAAAATATTTTTTATTTTTACTTATTTTTTTATATATATTTAAAAATTCTTTATTTACCTTTTCTTTACTTGAGCTTTCTTCTGTAAATGACTTTATTGCTTTTGAACGATGTAAAATTTTATCATCGTACTTTATTTTACCCAAACTATTATTTTTTTCTAAAATAATATTTTGAGAGACAAGTTTTTTTTGTGAATTGGGAATTTTGTCTGGATTTATAGATTTAAGCGTATCACTTAAATAGTCTTTATAAATATTATTTAACTTATCTTTTTCAAACAGGTCCTTTAATATAAAAAGGAAATCTAACTTATTTTCAGCTTTTTCAGTTAATAGAATTTTTTGATAAATTAATGCTCTTGCCTCATATCCACTTAAACTAAGATGAACTGTTTTAGCATTTATTAATTGATTAATATTGAATGGTAAGGATAAATAAATTTCAAAAATTTTATCTTTATCAAAATTTCCCTCGTTCGCTGCATACTCATATTTATTTATTATTTCTGGATTTTGTAACTCGTTGGTTGAAATAAGATTAGATGCGGTCAAATATTTCCATATATTTTTTTCAGTTTTTTGGGTTGGCTCGTATTTAAAATTATCAACTGTTATTGATGATAAATAAAAATATAGTAAATTTTTATCTGAAATTTTGTTATCTGATTTAGTATTTATGCCTAAAAGAAATAAAATTTTATTGTCAAAAAATTTGTCAGATCTCTTTTCCTCTCTTAATAAATCAAAATTTATTTGTGCTTGTTCTTTCTTCTTATTTAATATCAAACAATAAATTCTGAATTTGTCTAAATAATCATCTTTAATTTCCATATTAATAAAATTTGCATTTTCGCAACTTTTATTTATGTCTGCAGTAGCTATATAATGATCGACTAAATATTTTATTAATTTTGATCTTTCAGAGAATTCTAAATTATTATTTAAAAAATCTTCTATCAATTTTATTTTAGATTTACTTATAAGCCAATTGACTTTTAGTTTTAAAAAATCTTCTTGAGATAGATTTTTATTAGGGGGATATGAGTAGGTAAAAATTACCTCCTCAAAAAGTTCTTCTGAAAAATCAGATAAATTTATTTTTGCAATTCTATTAAATGTATTTCTTATAAGTTCACCATCTGTATTAACCCACATATTAAGTGTTAAATCATTTTTTCCAGGATCGTGAAGTCCTAGAAGCTGAACGGGATCAGATGCAGAATCTTTTTCATCTACAATGGTAATTTGTTGACTTGTATTATTTTTTTTTAATACATTTATTTTTGGTTCTTGATTGATATTTTTTATTTCATTATTTTTATTTAATTCACCTTTTTGATTTTTCCAAATATCAATACTTTCTTCCCCGTTTAAGTTGCCTAGCAAAAGACAAAGATAAATGGTAGTAATGATAATTTTGCTAACGAAGTTTGATAATTTTATCAGTAACATCTTCGTTAATTTCATTCTTTGGTGATGGAAAATTAATTTTTTCAATAAAGAAAAATGAAAAAAATAAAAATAATAGAACCAATATCATTTTTACAACTATTTTACTAAATGATACATTGTTTTTTGTTCGTTGTAATCTCGGTTGCATAATTTATAGAATATACTTAAACTTAAAAATTAAGACAAATTTGTGATAAATCAAATTGAAATTTTGTGAATACATTGAAAAAAAACCTAGTATTAACAGGAATGATGGGTTCTGGGAAAACAACAATTGGAAAATCCTTATCTCAAAGACTAAATATGCAGTTTGCAGATATCGATGACATAATTGAAAAGAAAAATGGTCTTTCAATATCTGCGATCTTTGAACAAAGAGGAGAAAAAGCTTTTAGGGCGGAAGAGGAAGAGGAAAGCAAAAAAGCTATAAAAAAATCAAATATAATTATAGCCTTAGGTGGTGGTGCATTTATTAATGAAAATATAAGAGATGAAATTAAAAAAAATTCTGTTTCAATTTGGTTAGATTTGGATATCGAAATACTTTACAAAAGGGTAAAACTAAGTCAAAAAAGACCTCTTTTAAAAAATTCATCTAAAGAAGAATTAAAAAAAATTAATAATGATAGAAAAAAAATTTATTCTTTAGCTGATTTTAAAATTCAGTGTACATTAAAAAATAAAGATCAAATAATAAATGAAATAGTTAAAATTTATGCAAGTAGATAAAATTGTAGTCAAAACTAAAGAAAGAAGCTACCCTATTATAATAGGTAATGGTGCGATTAGTTTGTTGAAAAAACAAGTTAATAAATTATGTCCGCAAACAAAAAAGGTTGCAATTATATACGATAAAAATGTTCCAAATATTTTTAAAATAAAAATTAAAAAACTATTAAGAAAATACAAAATATTTGTTAAAGATTATTCTCCCAAAGAAAATTTAAAAAGTTTTACAAATGTTAATATTTTACTTGAATACTTGATAAAAAATAAATTTAACAGAAGTGATTTAGTAATAGCTGTTGGGGGTGGAATAATTGGAGATTTTTCTGGTTTTACTGCAAGTATTTTTAAAAGAGGTTTAAACTTCATTAATATACCCACCACATTGTTAGCGCAGGTCGACTCTTCAATAGGAGGAAAAAATGGAGTAAATTCTAAAGGTGGAAAAAACTTAATAGGTTCATTTTATCAACCTAAATTAGTAATATCTGATTTATCTTTTTTAAAAAGTCTTCCAAGAAGAGAGTTCATTTGTGGTTTTGGTGAGATACTCAAGTATTCACTTATTAGAGACAGAAAGTTTTTTGATTATATTAAGAGGAATTCTAAAGAAATTTTAAATGGAAATAATTTAAATATTTTGAGATATCTTGTTTTAAAAAGTGCAAAAAACAAGATTCATTTTGTAATCGGTGATGAGAAAGAGTCTAATAAAAGAATGACTTTAAATTTTGGTCATACATTTGCACATGGCATAGAATCTTCAAATAATTTGACCAGAAAAATAAATCATGGAGAGGCAGTTTTAATAGGAATGTTATTAGCTACAAAACTTTCTGTAGATAAAAATATTTGCTCCTTAAAGACTTTTGACGAAGTGAAAAAAATTTATGCCTCAAATAAATTACCGTCAGACCTATATAAATATTTAAATAGAAAACAGATTTCAAATATTTCTAAGCTTATGATTAATGACAAGAAAAATAATGATAACAAAATAAACCTTATTCTTTTAAAACGAATAGGAAAAACTACTATTCCTGGTAAAATTAAAATGTCTGCAAGTCAGATAAATAATTTCTTAAAAAAAATTAATTAATTTTAAGTTCAAGCGCATGAATTTTTTTAAATTCCTGTTTTAAAAGTTGTTTAACTTTTCTGTGAGCATCAATTCTATTTAAAGATTTAAGATATTTGGAATCTATAATAATTTTAAGGTGAAACTTTTCTTCTTGAAAAAATTTATGACCTTTATGTTTTGCAGTATTATCAATAATTTTTACACTCGATGCTTTAAATGCATCAATTAATTTTTTTTTTATTTGTAATAAAAAAGTATTCATTAAATAAATATATTAATATATTATCATAAATTTTATGAAAAATATTTGTGATTGGGAAAATTGTAAAGAAGTTGGTAAATATAAAGCTCCTATAGAAAAAGACAATAGTAGACGTTTTAGGTACCTTTGCCTTGAACATATAAAAATTTTCAATAAAAATTGGAATTATTTTTCAGACATGAACGAGGATCAAATAGAATATTTTATAAAATCTGATCTTACATGGCATAAACCAACAAAGAGCTTTGCCTCTTCAGATAATTTTTTTAAGGTTTTGTGGAATAATGCTTTAGAGGATAAAATTAATATATTTGAAAAAATAAATAATAAATACGTTGAGAAATCAAATTTATCCGAGAAAGATCGTCACGCGTTACAAATTTTAGGACTTAATTATCAAGCAAAATGGGAAGATATACAAAAAAAATTTAAAGGACTTGTAAAGAAATATCATCCTGATAAAAATCATGGAAGTAAGAAGTATGAGGATATATTAAAAAAAATAACATTAGCCTATAGTCAACTTAAAAATACAGTAAATAAATTAAAATGAATACAACTTTTGAAAACCAAAAACCTGATATAAAAATTTCTGTGAGACAAACTTTTAATATCGATACAGATATGGAGGTTGATAGTTTTTCAAAAAAGAATAAGTACGTACCTGAAATTGATAATGATTATAAATTTGATAGAGATACTACACTTGCAATTTTGTCAGGATTTGCATTTAATAAAAGGGTATTGGTGCAGGGTTATCACGGAACAGGGAAATCAACTCACATAGAACAAGTCGCTGCAAGATTGAATTGGCCTTGCATTAGAGTTAATCTTGATAGTCACATAAGCAGAATAGATTTAATTGGCAAAGACTCCATTATTATAAAAGATGGAAAACAAGTTACTGAGTTTAAAGAAGGAATTCTCCCTTGGTCGATACAAAATCCAATAGCACTTGTTTTTGATGAATATGACGCTGGAAGACCAGATGTAATGTTTGTCATACAAAGAATTTTGGAGAGTGATGGTAAATTTACTCTTTTGGATAAAAATAAAATTTTAAGTCAAAATCAATTTTTTAGAATGTTCGCTACAACAAATACTGTTGGGCTTGGCGACACAACTGGTCTTTATCATGGTACACAGCAAATCAATCAAGGACAAATGGATAGATGGAATATAGTTACAACTTTAAATTATTTAAAATTTGAAAAAGAATTAGAAATAATTTTAGCTAAAAATAAATCTCTTAATAATAAACCCGGTAAAGAAAAAGTATCTAATATGATTAAAGTAGCAGAACTTACTAGAAATGGTTTTATAAATGGGGATATATCTACCGTAATGAGTCCAAGAACTGTACTTCATTGGGCAGAAAATTCTGAAATATTTAAAGATACCGGTTATGCATTTAGAGTTACATTTTTAAATAAATGTGATGAGTTAGAAAGAAAGATTATTTCAGAGTATTATCAGAGATGTTTTGGAGAAGACTTGCCTGAGTCTTCTGTCAATGTCAAAATATCTTAAAATGGAAAAGAAAAATATTCATCTAGAAAATTTTAAAGAGGCCATCACATCTACGGTCAGATCTATTTCAGAAATTGAGGACTGCAAAGTTACATTTGGAGAACAAAATAAAAATAATGAGAAAAGTGCTAATTTACCAGAGATTAAAAAACTAGAGGGTATTAAAGATTATTTTGAATTGAGAGCTACTGCAGATTCTGAGGCTTTAAGATTAAAATATAGTAATTTTAAAATTTTTAACAATTTCAAACCAAAGGGTAGTAATGCCTCAAAATTATATGAAATAGCTGAAAAAATAAGATATGAGAAAATTGGTTCAGACAAATTTAAAGGTATAAGAAAAAATTTATCTCACAACACGGAAAATAAAAAACCCAAAAATTTAAGTGAAGATTTTTTTGAAAAATACTTAAGAAATTATCTTTTTAATAAAAAAGAGATAAAAAATTTAGATAGTAAAACAAAAAAGTTAAAAAAAAGCTTGGATGATAAATTTAGTGAAAATTTGGAAAATTTAAGAAAAAATATCGTTAATCAAGCAAAATTTAATAAAATTATTTCAGATGTGATCTCAAAAATGGACATTGAAGATAAAGAAATGTTTGAAGAAAATGAAGAAAAAGAAAATAGCAAAGAAACTGCAAATAATGAAACTAACGAAAAAAATGAGAGTAAATTAAAAGATCAAAAAGACAATGAACAGGCAATAGATGCTGATATATCAACACCAAATGATTTATCTGAAAAAGATAGTTCTTATGAACAAGTCGATCAAGTAGAAGAGGTTGATAGCGGGGAAAATAAAAAAATTAGAAAAATATTTTCTAGTAAAAATAAAAAATATAAAGTTTATACAAATGAGTTTGATGAAATCGTTAAAGCAGAAGACTTGGAGTCAGAGGAAGAACTGCAAAGATTGAGGTCTTCTTTAGATCAACAACTAATTCAATTAAAAACATTTATTTCAAGATTGGCAAATAAATTACAAAGAAAATTGTTAGCAAAACAAAATCGCTCATGGGAATTTGACTTAGAAGAGGGTGTATTAGACACATCAAAATTAACCAGAGTTATAATTGATCCTTTCAATTCTTTATCTTTTAAAAAAGAAAAAGAGACCGATTTTAAAGATACTTTAGTTACGATCTTAATTGATAATTCTGGGTCAATGAGGGGTAAACCTATTTCTGTTGCATCTGTATGTGCTGATATATTATCAAAAACTTTAGAACGATGCTCTGTAAAAGTTGAGGTTTTAGGTTTTACAACAAAACATTGGAAAGGTGGTTCAAGTAGAGAGCTCTGGTCAAATAATAATAAACCACAATTTCCTGGTAGACTAAATGATTTGAGACATATAATTTATAAATCTGCAGACTTACCTTGGAGACAATCAAAAAAAAATATGGGTTTAATGCTCAAAGAAGGATTGCTTAAAGAAAATATTGATGGTGAAGCATTGAGGTGGGCTTATAGTAAAATGAGCAAGAGAAAAGAGGAGAGAAAAATTTTAATGGTTATATCAGATGGAGCGCCTGTGGATGACTCAACATTATCAACAAATATGAGTGATTATTTAGAAACTGATTTAAAACATACGGTTGAAGCTATTGAAAAATTTTCAGAGATAGAGCTTTTGGCAATTGGTATTGGTCATGATGTTACAAGGTATTATAAAAAAGCTGTTAAGATCACAGACGTTCAAGATCTAGGTGATGTAATGATAAATCAATTAACTGATCTTTTTTCTGATAACGCTTCTCATTAAAATTTTAAATAGAAGATGGTTTAATTGAATTTTTTGAAAAATCCCTAAGACTTACCATCAAAATCCTAAAAGGAATGAGCATTGTTAAGGCCATTAAAACTTTCACTAAAAAGTCGCCTATTCCTAAAGTTACCCAATTAACGCCGGAACCATAAAATGCTATTGAGAAAAATATGAATGTATCAACTAAAGACCCAATAAATGAAGATGTAAATGGGGCAGCAAACCAAATTTTTCGTCTTAATTTATCAAAAATTTGAACATCTAATAACTGTGCAAATAAAAAGGCTGTTCCAGAACCAATAGCGATTCTTATTGAAATTAAGTCAGAAAAATTTGTTGAAAAGAATAAAGTTAATAATATTCCTAAAATAAATCCCATATAAACAATTTTACGAGCGGTAAGTTTTCCATATCTTCTATTTGAAAGATCTGTGATAAGAAAAGTAACAGGATATGTAATTGCACCATAAGTTAAAAATTCTTCCATTCCAAAAAAATTAATTGGATATTGAACCAAAAAGTTTGAGGCAGTAACAAAAATAGCCATGAAAAAAGCCAAAAATACAAGTGGCTTTTGATCTGATGAGATTAGTTTACGCATTCTTTGAGATTATTTCAGATTTGAATTTTTTAGCTTTTTTAGAAAGTTTAAAAGATTTTGCTGAACTTAAAAATTTATCAATTCCACCCTTGAAATCAACTGTTCTTAAAGCAGAATTAGATACCTTCAATTTGATATTCTTTTTTAAAGCCTCACTTTTAAAACTTACTTTTTTGATACTAGGTAGAAACCTTCTTTTGGTTTTATTATTAGCATGACTAACGTTGTTACCTTTAATCGGTTTCTTGCCTGTAAGTTCACATTTTTGAGTCATAAATATTAAATAGGTATATAATTCCTGTAGGATATATAATCAAGTAAATATATGGCTATTGACAATATGATAGGCAAATAATAGTAAGTTGAATGGATTTTTTTCTTCCAGTGGCACAAGTTCAAGTTAGTATTTCGATAATTTTGATTTTAAGTTTAATTGTTGGCTTTATATCGGGTTTATTCGGTATTGGAGGAGGTTTTTTAATGACCCCTGTTCTAATATTTTTGGGTATACCGCCGGCATTTGCAGTTGCTAATGAAGCAAATAATATTCTAGGAACATCGGTTTCGGGTGCCCTAACGCATTGGTTTAGGAAAACTCTTGATTACAAAATGGGATTAATAATTGTATTTGGAGGAGTTTTCGGAACGATTGTTGGAATGATAATTTTTGGCTACCTAAAACAAAAAGGAATTGTAAATATTATTATATCTTTGGCATACATTTATATGTTGGTAATGATTGGAACATTAATGTTTGCAAAGGGGTGGAAAGAATTAAGTGAATTGAAAAAAAAAGTTGTTACAAAAAAGAAGGCCCATGACCACTATTGGATACACGGATTACCTTTAAGAGTTAGGTTTCATAAATCAAAACTTTACGAGAGCGCAATAGTGCCTTTTATGTTAGGTTTTGTTGTTGGTATATTCGCATCTATTATGGGCGTTGGTGGAGCTTTTTTAATGGTACCAGCTATGATTTACATTATAGGTATGCCAACAAAATTAGTTCCTGGGACATCTCTTTTTGTAACAATTTTTATTACAGCATTTGTAGTAATTGGTCATGCACTTAAATTTCAAACTATAGATTTTATTTTAGTAAGTATTTTGTTAACTGGTTCTATTTTAGGAGTGCATTTAGGACTAAAAGCTTCTGAAAGATTAAATGCTTCAGAGTATAAAACATTATTAGCCATTCTTTTACTTGGAGTTGGACTAATAATGGGTATAGAAGAATTTGTTTTAGAAAAGGGAAAAAGTTTGTTTACAGTTGGGAGCTCGGGCCAGATAGATAATAGACTTGGAGAAATAGTATTAAGTCTTTCGCAAAATTATCCAGTTTCATATGGTTTTTTATCTATAATAATTGTAATTTTTGTTGGTATTGTTTTTTCTTATGCGAGAGAGCTAGTACATTATATTAGATTTGATATCGATAAAAAAAAGTACAATTTTTTTAAAAAATCTAATTAGAATTAGACCCAACTGCCTCTGTAACATTTTTAAAACCCTTTTCATTTAATTTTTGTATTAAATCTTTTTTTATTTCTTTTACTATCATTGGGCCTTTGTAAATCATTCCTGTGTATAATTGTACAGCGGAAGCACCTGCGGTTATTTTTTCAAAAGCAGCCTCCCCTGAATCGATGCCACCAACACCGATTATTGGTATTTTTCCATTGAGTTTTTTATAAAATGTTTTGATCATTTTAGTAGACAAATCTTTTATAGGTTGACCAGAGAGACCACCTTTTTCACTTTTTTTACTATCTTGTAGTTTGTCTCTATTTTTATCAGAAGTGTTTGTTAGGATTATTCCATTTATGTTAGTTTTCAAAGATAAATCTACAATATTATTTATTGATTGATCATCAAGATCAGGTGAAATTTTTAGAAGAAAAGATTTTTTAAAATTACTTTTTTCTCTTATTTCGTTTGTCTTTAAAAGTAGCTTTTCAAGATTTTCTTTATTATGAAAACTTCTTAATCCTTCTGTATTTGGAGAAGATATATTTATAGTAATATAGTCACCAATAGGAAAGAAAATTTTGGCACATAATAAAAAATCATTTAACATGTCATCTGTATCTTTATTCGGACCTATATTAATTCCTAGAAGTCCATTAGGCGTATTGTATTCAATTCTTTTTTTTATTATTTCTGAACCATCATTGTTAAATCCTAGTCTATTTATAAGTGCCTGGTCTTTCTCTAAACGAAAAACCCTTGGCTTTTCATTGCCATATTGTTTTTTTGGAGTTACTGTTCCAACTTCTACNAAGCCAAANCCNATTTTNAAAATTTCNTTATAAANTTCAGCACTTTTNTCAAANCCNGCNGCTAANCCNATNGGNTTTTGTATTTTTTTNCCNAATAGTTNTGTATTTAAAATTTCTTCATNTNNNACNGAAAANAANCTTTCNGGAAGAANNTTANANTTTAANGATTTNATNGCTAAATCNTGNGCNTTCTCTGGNTCTANNTTAAANATGAATGGNCTTAGNAANGAAAACATNAAANTTNTATTTTCAACTTTTTTTCCATTAAATCAATTGTCTCTTTTAGCCCAAAAAAACTTATAAAAAAGCCCATTCTTGGACCATTTTCTTCACCGAAAGTAACTTCATATATAAGTTTAAACCAATCCCTTAAATTATCTTTATAACCATTTTCTTTGCCAGAAGTATATATTATTGTTTGTATGTCCTCTGGCGAGGTATCTATAGAAATTTTTTTCAAGGAAATAATCAGATTTTTTAAAGCTTCTCTTTCTTTGACAGATGGAGTTTTAAATTTTTTCTTTGGTTCAACTTCATCTATAAAATAATTAATTGCGTAATCAGTTAATTCATCTAAAATTTTATGCTCTTTTGGTTCTATTTCCTTGTGAAATTTTTTTATAAACTTCCATAGAACATCTTTTTTTTTTGCATTACTAGATCCAACTATATTTAATAACATTGAAAATGGCATAATTATTTTTTCTTTTGGAGGCAAGCCATTATGAATATGCCACACTGGATTTAAAAGTTTTTCATTATCTTTTTGTTTTTCATATTTTTCTATATATGATAAATATTCATCAACTGCTTTTGGTACCACATCTGGATAAAGCTTTTTTGCTCTTTTAGGATTTTGATACATATAAAGTGACAAACTTTCTGGGGAAGCATATTTTAACCATTGTTCTATTGTAATTCCATTGCCTTTGGATTTAGAAATTTTTTCTCCTTTCTCGTCTAAAAAAAGTTCGTAGGCAAAACCATTTGGAGGCTGCTTTCCCATAGCTTTACAGATTTTATTTGATAAAATTGCACTTTCGATTAAGTCTTTGCCATACATTTCAAAATCAACATCAAATGTAAACCATCTCATTGCCCAATCAACTTTCCATTGTAATTTACATTTGCCATTAAAGATATCAGTTTTAATTTTTTTACCATCATTATCGAAAACTAATGTTTTATTTTTTTTATCTATTTCAGTAACTGGAATTTCTAAAACTTTTCCAGTTTCTTGGCAGATTGGTAAAAAGGGACTATAAGTTTTTCTTCGTTCGCTACCTAGGGTAGGTAGTATTATATTCATAATATCATCAAATTTTTCAAGGACTCTTTCTAAGGAATTGTTAAATATGCCTTTTTTATAATTTTCTGTTGAACTTTTAAAAATAAAATTGAAATTAAATTTTTTTAAAAATTCTATTAACATTTTATTATTATGTTCACCGAAACTTGCATACTTTTTGAAAGGATCAGGTATTGAGGTCAGTGGCTTTCCAATATTATTATGTAAAATTTTATCATTAGGTATATTTTCTGGAACTTTTCTAAGTCCGTCCAAATCATCAGAGAAAGTTATTAATTCAGAATTAATCTTATTTATATGATTTAATGCGTTTATCATCATTGATGTTCTCGAAACCTCGCCAAAAGTTCCGATGTGTGGTAAGCCGCTTGGGCCATAGCCTGTCTGAAAAGTAATTTTATTTTTTTTCTTAATAATTTCTTTTCTGTCTTTTAAAAGTTTCCTGATTTCAACAAATGGCCATGAAGATGTTGAGTTTATTAGATCAGATTCAAGCATAATTAAGGTTTATAATAAGTTGAATTTTATTGCTATTTAAATATTGTCCAAATTTTATGATAACAAACAAAACAGTTTTTTTTGTAGTAGGAATTTTGTTATTAATTCTGGGTATTTTTATGATGATCCCGTATGGAATACAGATTCTTTATAAAGAGAATAGTAACAGTTTTTTTTCATCCTCAATTATAACAATTTTTATTGGTATCCTTACGGTTCTTGCTACTTTAAAAAGAGATAACCAATTGAATCTCCAACAAGCTTTTTTATTTTCTACTCTTGCTTGGATAGGTATCGCTTTTTTTGGAAGTATTCCCTTTTTTCTATCAAATTTAGATTTAACTTTTAGTGAAGCTTTTTTTGAAAGCATGTCAGGTATTACTACAACAGGTTCAACGGTTATATCCAATCTAGATGAAACACCAAAAAGTATTTTGATTTGGAGAGCTATAATGCAGTGGCTCGGTGGCGTAGGTATTATTGTTATGGCAACGACCGTTTTACCACTTTTAAAAGTTGGTGGTATGCAAGTTTTTAAAACGGATTCCTCAGAACCTGAAAAACTTTTACCAAAAACTATTGAGGTCGCATCTGTTATTATTTTAATTTATACAACGTTAACAATTAGTTGCATGGCTATATATTGGTTACAAGGAATGACTGTGTTTGATAGTGTAGCTCATGCTCTTACAACGCTTGCTACGGGTGGTTTTTCAACCCACAATGAATCAATTGGTTATTTTAAGAGTCCTGGTATTGAATTTACATCTATAGTTTTTATTATATTGGGAAGTCTTCCTTTTATAACATATTTAAAATTCATTAAAGGGAATAGAAAAATATTTTTCACAGATATTCAAATAAAAGGATTTATATACCTAGTTATAATTTCGATCACCATTATGTTTTTATATTTATTTTTAAATAATTCTGAATTTTCTTTTATAGATAATTTAAGAATTTCATCATTCAATGTATTATCAATTTTATCTGGAACGGGCTATGTTACTGATGATTTTGGATTGTGGGGAGAATTTCCATTAATTTTCTTTTTATTTTTAATGTTTATTGGTGGATGTGCTGGTTCTACCACTTGTGGTATTAAAATTTTCAGATTACAGATACTTTTTTTGTTTATAGGAAATCATATTAAAAAATTAGTTTATCCTAATAGTGTTTTTATCATAAATTATAATAAACAAAAGGTAGAAGATACTTTTATAAACTCGGTCATAATTTTTATTTTTTCTTATTTATTATTATTTTTAATTATATCGATTCTCTTATCAATTTCTGGGCTCGATTTTTTATCTGCAATTTCAGGATCAGCAACATCAATATCGAATGTTGGGCCGGGACTTGGTGATATGATTGGTCCAAATGGAAACTTTAGTCAAGTCTCTGATATATCTAAATGGATACTGTCTTTTGCGATGTTGCTGGGTAGATTGGAAATTTTCGCTGTTCTTGTACTGTTTTTACCATCTTTCTGGAGATCATAAATTAATCTATAATTATAACTAATGGAAATTTATCAAAAACAATCTTTTAAAGACTCTTTCAAAGTTTACCTCGATATAAGAATGCTTCGTATCCTTCTATTGGGTGCAATAAGCGGTTTTCCGTGGGTTATAATTGGGAGCAGTTTAAGCCTGTGGTTAAAAGAAGAGGGTTTAAGTAGAAGCACTATTGGTTGGGCTGGTTTAATATTTGCTGTCTATGCTTTTAATTATTTGTGGGCACCCTTAATTGATAGGGTGCGTATACCGTGGTTAACTGACAAAGTTGGCCATCGTCGTAGCTGGATTATATTAATGCAGTTTATAATTTTGTTAAGTTTAGTTTTTTGGAATTTTATAGATCCAACTGCTAACTTAGCATTAGTAATCACAGTTGGATTGATTATTGCTATTGCTTCTGCAACACAGGACATAACGGTTGATGCATTAAGAATTGAACAAATTGGTAAAAATGAAGGTAAGTCAATGCAAGCAGGTGCGGCGATAGCTGTGGTCGGATGGTGGACAGGTTACAAACTTGGAGGGGTAATTGCTCTGAACGTTGCAGATTATTTTGAGAAATTAGGTTTTCAAAATTACTGGCAAATAACTTTTTTAATACTAGGTATTGTAGTTATAGCTTGTAATATTGGTTTACTTTTTGTCAACGAACCACAAAATACACATAGACATGACTCACAAAAAAAAACTGATCTTATAATACAAAAAAAACTTGGCGCATCCAATTTTTTAACAAAATCAACAGCGTGGATAAGTGGAACAATAGGAGGTCCTATTTTAAGTTTCTTCAATAAAAATGGATTAAGAATTGCATTGGGAATTTTAGGTTTCGTATTCTTGTTTAAGATCGGAGAAGCATTTCTTGGTCGTATGTCTATAATATTTTACAAAGAAATAGGTTTCACTAAGTCAGACATAGCAATATATTCAAAAGGTTTGGGGTGGATTACTACCGTTGTATTTACTCTGTTGGGTGGACTATTTGCTATCCGATCTGGTGTAATTAAAGCCATGTTTGTTTCTGGTATTCTAATGGCATCCACTAATCTTCTTTTTTCTTTGCTTGCATGGTCTGGAAAATCAGAATGGTTATTTGCTGTAGCTGTTATCTTTGATGATATGGCCGCTGCTTTTGCCACAGTTGCCTTTGTTGCTTTCATTTCTATGCTAGTTGATAGAACCTACACCGCGACTCAATATGCGCTCCTAGCATCTATTGGAACTGCCGGAAGAACAACATTAGCAGCGTCTTCAGGTGCTATGGTAGATTGGCTGAACGGTGATTGGGGTACTTTTTTCGTAATCACTGCCGTGATGGTTATACCATCATTAATTTTTCTTTATATAATTAGAAAAGATATAAAATTAAGTGAAAAATAGTTTTGGAAATAATTCTCCAGTTTTAAATCTTTACAAAAAGAATAACTTAAAATCTAAAATTGACACTCAACTACTTTATGGAGATAATTTTAAGGTAATTAAAAGAAGTCCTAATTGGAAAAAAATTATAATTAAAAAAGATGGGTACAAAGGTTTTATAAAAAGTAAAAAATTTCCATTTCCAATAAAGGCAAATTTTAAAGTATTTGTCTTAAAAGCAAATCTGTACAATAAGCCTAATACAAAAAATAAAATTGGCAAACATCTCTCTTTTAACTCAAGATTAA
This sequence comes from Candidatus Pelagibacter sp. TMED196, assembly GCA_002171925.1. The sequence continues at coordinate 17,093 of NHIT01000020.1, forward strand.
AAGTGACTGAAAAGAAAGGAAAATTTGGAAAATTTGAGAATTATTGGATAAAATTATCTGATATAAAAAAGGTATCCCACAAAAATAAAAATGTATTTAAAGATATTGAATTTTTTAATAATATTAAATATTTATGGGGCGGAAAAACTTTTAAGGGAATTGATTGTTCTGCATTAGTTCAGGTGTTTTTAAATTATAATAATAAGTTTTTTCCAAGAGACTCTATAGATCAAGAAAAATTTTTAAAAAAAAAGATAAAATTTAAAAATTTAAGAAAAAATGATATAATCTTTTGGAAAGGACATGTGGCTGTTGCTTTATCATCAAAAAAAATTATTCATGCTTATGGCCCAATGAAAAAAGTTGTTATTATGGATACAAAAAAAGCGATAAATAGAATTGAAAGAACTGCTAATTTAAAAATAACCAGTATAAGGAGGCTATAAATGCATTGGATACTACTTGGTCTTGCCGTAGGATTTGTATTTTATTTAGGCGATAAGTATTTATTTTAATAATTTAAATTTTAAAAAAATTAGCTAGCTAAATAATAAATTACAACTGCTACAATTAATATTTCTAATCCACTCATATATCTCCTTTTGATTCTGTTTAAATATAACATTTTCTTTAGGTTTTATCTGATCTTTAAATGTTTTATCCACAAAGAAATTTGATTATGATGCTTAAAAATGCGCACTTACTAATTTTAACAGAAACAGTATAAATTGATTATATGAAATCTTATAGTAACAAACTAAATTCTAACAGGTCTGATGCTACTGATATCAGTAAGCCATGGGATAAAGACAACCAGGCCTGGTGGGACTGGTATGTTGGTCTTGCAGACAATGATATTAATAAAGGTCCGATAATAGCTGCTGAACCTCTACCAAATGTTACAATACCCAGTGATGATGAGGTTGTCTCAGAATTGACTGAAACTTATCCTTTAAAAAATGATCAAATTGATTTCTTTAGAAAAAATGGTTTTATCAAACTCAAGAAAGTTTTCTCTCCTGGAGTTGTACTTAAACTTAGGAATGAATTAATAAAACTATTAAAAAAAGAATTTAATGTAAATCCTGATAAAGAAGCACATGACCGTTTCCTTAGTCTTGAAATGGCATGGCCTAAAAACAAACTTATACGTTCATACGTATTATCTCCACGGCTTGGAAAAATTTCAGCTAATCTTCTAGGGGTCCCGGCAGTTAGACTCTACCATGATAACGTTTTAGCAAAACAAGCTGGTTGTGGTAGAACACCATGGCACTATGATGACCATCATTTTCCATTAGATACTAATGATGTAGTCACTGCTTGGGTACCAGCACAACCAACACCAATTGAGATGGGTCCGCTCTCTTTCGCCTATCCGTTAGATGTACATAAGTTGGTTAATGCTGTTACATTTGAAAAAACTGGTACTGGCTATGACCGTGGAGTGTCTGAAGTTTTTAAAAAAAATAGCGTCACAGTGAATGAAACCCCATTTGAGTTAGGCGAAGTTAGCTTTCATCACAATTTAAATTTTCATACTGCATCAAGGAATCGCACAAATCGTAGCCGAGTAGCTTTAGCTAATACTTATTTTAGAGATGGAGCACGGGTGATAAACGCACCCACAATGGTTTCTGGCGACTGGCAAAAATTCATGCCAAACATAAAACCTGGCGAAGTTGCTGCTAGTCCACTAAATCCGATTTGTTGGCCTGTTGATGACAAATAAAAATGTAAATACTCAAAGTGGCCTTAACTCGATCTGGACTGACAGTCTTGCTAACAATCAACAGCCAGATAATAAAGCGCTCCTAGCCCATCTAAAAACTGTGCATCAAGATAATGCAGGTTTCACAGAAAAGTGTGCAAGTTCATGCCGCGATAAAGCTGGACGAAATAGTTATGAATGGTTAGCTGAAATAGTGCCTGATGTTGATGGTACACGTGTGCTGGATCTTGCTTGTGGATCAGGACCATTACTAAAAATCTTATACGACCGTAATAAAAACTTTAAATTAAAAGGAGCGGATATAAGTCCTGAAGAATTGG
>NHIT01000021.1 GCA_002171925.1 Candidatus Pelagibacter sp. TMED196
TTTGATAAGATCTATCTTATTATTCTGAAAAGCAATTTTAGTGAATTCTCCTGGTTCAGCTAATCGACAATTTTTTTGGTCTGATAGAACCTTTAAAAGATAGCTTATTACAGCATTACTTCCATGAATATGTAGTTCAGCTAAATCATCTCCTGTGAAACTATGGGGTTTAGGAAACCACAAAAGCAGTGCTTCGGGGTCAATAATTTTTTTATTTTTGGGATCTATAAATTTACATAAATTTATCTCGTTAGACTTAATATTTTTTTCATTTGTTAGAGATCTACAAATATCAAGTGTTTGCGGCCCTGATATTCTAACTATAGCTATTCCGCTTGGGCCTTTCCCTGAAGATAATGCAAAAATATTCATTTAGGAGTACAAACAAACCAATTCATTAAATAAGGTCTGTTTTCTGAAGCTATTAACCATCTATCGTCATCGTTTAATTCTTTTAATAATGAGATATCTGAAAAAGATCTATTACTTGTTGATAATAAACTCACTTTAAAATATTTATTTAATTTTTCTCTAAATTTTTTATTTTCCTCTTCAATAGGATGTCTATGAAATTCTATTATAAGATTACAATTTTTTAATTTGCTTAAGTTGTCATCATTAAAAATTTCAAATTCTGCACCTTCTATGTCGGATAAAATGAAAATATCATCTAATTTTTTTCCAGAGTCTAAAATATCTTTCAAAAAGCTTGAATTTGCTGCATATTTTATTGAAAGTCTGTTGTCTAATTTATTTATTTTTGAATTTTCAATCATAATATTTCTAGACTCATCTGTAATTTCAAAAGCGATGGATTGTTCAAAAGAACCTGAATATAAAACGCCTAGGGCAAAATAACCTTCTCCTGCCCCAAAATTAATAAAATATTTTTTCTTATTAATTTTTTGAAGTTCTACAATCTTATTTTGCACTTCTTGTTCATAACATCCTACTATTTTTGAGGATAAGTCTGGATTAAATTCATAAATTTTTTTGTCCCAACTTGATTTTTTTAATAATTTCATTCCTTTAAAAGGTCCTGACATTACTTTGTCGTTAGAGATTTGAAAAAGATGGTCTACTAACCATAGTTTTCTCTTGTCCAAAGCATTATGAAACCTAAATTTCAAACCAAGCTTGCCAATTAAAATATTTAGAAATCCTATTATGCCGTCTCTTTTGAGTGCAAATTTAAATTTTGATAAATTCACTATTTAAATTATTTTTATCCAGGTTTGTTCATTGAAACAAAAAAATCTGCGTTATTTTTTGTATTTTTTAATTTTGACATTAAAAATTCTATTCCATCCATAGTTCCCATTGGACTAATAATTCTTCTTAGAACATTTACTTTAGTTAAATCTTCTTTTTTAAATAGAAGCTCTTCTCTTCTAGTTCCAGATCTTGTTATGTCAATTGCAGGATAAATTCTTTTATCTGCAATTTTCCTATCAAGGATCAATTCTGAATTTCCAGTTCCCTTAAACTCTTCAAAAATAACTTCATCCATTCTACTTCCGGTATCAACTAAGGCGGTAGATATAATTGTTAAAGATCCCCCTTGCTCTACATTTCTTGCAGCTCCAAAGAATCTCTTTGGACGTTGAAGAGCATTTGCATCTACACCTCCAGTCAAAACTTTTCCAGAGCTAGGCACTACAGCATTATAAGCTCTTCCAAGCCTTGTGATCGAGTCTAATAGGATGACAACATCTTTTTTATGTTCAACCAACCTCTTTGCTTTTTCTATTACCATCTCTGCCACAGCAACATGCCTAGATGCAGGCTCATCAAAAGTTGAACTAATAACTTCTCCCTTAACTGTTCTCTGCATATCAGTAACTTCTTCTGGTCTTTCGTCGATCAATAAAACCATGAGATAGCACTCAGGATGATTGATTGCTAAAGAATTTGCAATATTTTGTAAAATTATAGTTTTCCCAGCTTTTGGTGGAGAAATTATTAATGATCGTTGTCCTTTACCAATAGGACTAACTAAATCAATCAGTCTTGCTGTTTGATCGGGTTTTTTTTCTGCGGTATTTTTTTCAAATTCCATTTTGAGTAGTTGATCAGGATATAACGGGGTCAAGTTATCAAAAGCTATTTTATTTCTCCCTTTATCAGGTTCTTCAAAATTAATTTGGCTTACCTTTAGTAATGCAAAATATCTCTCTGCATCTTTTGGGGCTCTAATTTCTCCTTCAACTGAATCTCCTGTTCTTAATCCAAACTTCCTAATCTGGCTTGGACTTACATAAATATCATCTGGACCGGGAAGATAATTAGACTCAATTGCCCTTAAAAAACCAAAACCGTCCTGTAAAACCTCCAAAACTCCACCCCCTGTGATTTGTTCTTTTTTATCAGCCAGTTTCTTTAATATAGAAAATAAAATTTCCTGTTTTCGTAAAGTACTTGGATTTTCAATACCAAGTTTCTCAGCTTGAGAAATTAACTCTGAAGGCGATTTTTGCTTTAATTCTTGTAAATTCATAATGATTAGTTTTGTTTAGGTAAGTAAGTTGAATATAGTGATTTAATATAATTATTCAAGCCTAAATAGGCTTAAAAACTACAACAAATATTATGAAAATTAGCAAAATAGTTGGCACTTCATTAATAAATCTAAAAAATTTAGAAGAATGAGTATTTATATTTTCGCTAAAGCTTTTGTAAAAACTAAATAAAAAAAAGTGGTAGGTAGTTAAAGCCAAAACTAAAATTATTTTTACAATTAACCAGGTCTCTTTAAGAGAATTAAGACCAATCGAGTGCAAAAGTAACAATCCAAATATCCAGGATAAGATCATTGATGGATTCATAATATAAATGAATAGTCTCCTTTCCATGATTAAAAATGTGTCATATTTATCTTTATTATTTAATGTTTCAGCATGATAAACGAAAATCCTTGGTAAATATAATAATCCAGCCATCCAGGATATAACCGCGATTAAATGTAATGACTTAAATAAAAGGTATGTGTTCATATGTTTTTAAACAAAAACTTATTACTTAAATGTAACAATAAATTAATATGATCTTCGGTATCATTCAAGCAAGGTACAGCCTCAAAATTTTTTCCACCTTTATCTATAAAAGTTTCTTTGCCTTGAATAGAAATTTCTTCAAGAGTCTCTACACAGTCAGAGGAAAATCCAGGACAAATGACAAGTATATTTTTTTTTCCTTCCCTGGGCAGTTTCTCAAAAGTCTTATCAGTATAAGGAGTTAACCATTCTTGAGGTCCAAATCTGGATTGAAAAGTCGTTACAATTGGTATTTCAGCCTTAAAACTTTCTCTAATTAAACGAGTAGTTTTCTGACAGTAACAATGATAAGGGTCGCCTTTTTCAAAATATTTTTTTGGTAATCCATGATAAGAAGCCACTATTATGTCAGGCTTCCAGCCTAATTGAGAAATTTTTTTCTCAAGACTTTTTACTACTGCTTTTATATACAATGGTTCAGATTCATAATGAGGTATAATTTGCAAACTTGGCTGCCACCTCATTTTTATTAAACATCTATAAACTTCATCACATACTGTAGCTGTTGTAGCTGCGGCGTATTGTGGATATAGGGGTAATACAATTAAGTTTTCGCATCCTTTTTTTTGAAGACTTTCAATTTTATTTTTAATAGATGGATTTCCATAACGCATTGCATAGTCTACAATTATTTTCTCATTTTTAATTTTATCTTCAAGTTTCTTTGCTTGCATGATTGTATAATATCTTAATGGAGACATATTCTCTTTTTGCATCCATATTTTTTTATAAGCCCTTGCTGTTTTTGAAGGTCTAAAAGTCAAAATAAATGTATTTAAAATAATTTGCCAAATAAAAGGATTCACTTCGATTACTCTTCTGTCAGATAAAAATTCTTTTAAATATTTTCTTATATCTAACCAGCTTGTTGAGTCAGGAGTGCCTAGATTTATTAATAAAATACCTGTTTTTCCGTAATTTACTTTTGGATGGTTCTTTTCCATGATTTTTTCATCTTTTTTAAGAACTTTATCAATTTTTTATTAATGATACAAAGTAAAGAAAATGATTCGTAAGTTTAAATTAAATAAAGACATTTATTCTAATACTCTAGACTTTTTGAGAAAAAGGTTCGTTGAGGTATGTGGTCTCATATTAATAAGCATTTTTGCGGTTTTTTCATATTCTTTAATTAATTATTCTCCAAAAAATGGAACACTTATTTACAAAATAGACGAAAAGGGAACTGGCAGCTTATTTGATATTTACTCGAACATATCAGCTGATTTTTTTCTTCAATCTTTTGGTTTAATATCCTTTTTAATAGCTTTAAGTGTTTTCTCATGGGGAGTAAGTTTAATTTTAAATAAAAAAATTAATAAATTTTTGAGTAAATTATTTTATACAATAGTTTATGTAGTTTTAGGTTGCTTATTTATTTATGTTACAAATAATAACTCATTTTGGCTTATTGACAATGGAAATTCTGGATTTATTGGAGAAAAAAGTTATCTTCTTCTGCAAAGATTTGAGCCAATAATCGAAAGCAATTTGTCAAAAGTTTTTCTTTGTTTTTTTACACTTACTTTTTTTGTTTTAGCCTCAAATATTAATTTAAAATATATTTTTTCTAAAATTTTTAAGAAAAAGAAAAATGTTGAAGAAAAAGATGTCCCTTTTGATGATAATGATGAAAAAGACTTTAAGGAAATTGAGGCAAAACAACAGTCATTTTTATTTAAAAATGATACAGAAATTACTAATATTAAAAAAAATATTTTCGATATACCTTCAATAAAATTATTAGAAAAAAAACAACCCTCAAAAAATTCAAATTCAAAAAATCCTAGCACTGACTTTATTGAAAAAATTCTTTTAGATTTTGGGATTAAAGGAAAAATAAAAAAAGTGAGTAATGGTCCAGTTGTTAGTTTATATGAATTTGAGCCTGCAGCTGGTATTAAAGTTTCTAAAATAATTAATTTATCTGAAGATATCGCAAGAAATACAAGTTCTTTATCAGCTCGTGTTGCAATCATTCCTGGTAAAAACACCGTTGGCATAGAAATACCAAATGAAAAAAGAGATGGGGTAGTTCTCTCAGAAATTTTAGAATCTGAGAATTTTTTTAAGAGTGATATAAAACTTCCAATAGCTCTTGGAAAAAGTATATCTGGTTATCCAATTATAGCTGATTTGACTTCAATGCCACATTTACTCATAGCTGGGACAACTGGCTCTGGTAAATCAGTTTGTATAAATACAATCATTTCCTCTTTGCTATTCAAACACAATCCAGATATTTGCAAATTTATTTTAATTGACCCAAAAATGTTAGAGTTGTCCTCTTACGAAGGCATACCACATCTTTTAACGCCAGTTATAACTGACGCAAAGAAAGCAACTGCAGCTTTGAGTTGGACTGTTCGAGAAATGGAAAATAGATATAAGTTAATGAGTTCAGTTGGTGTGAGAAACATTGATAGTTACAACCAAAAGCACAAAATTAAAATGCCATATATAATTGTTGTAGTAGATGAAATGTCAGATTTGATGTTAATTTCTGGAAAAGAAATTGAAAGCTATGTTCAAAAATTATCTGCGATGGCAAGAGCGGCAGGAATTCATATTATAATGGCAACACAAAGACCAAGTGTCGACGTTATTACAGGGACTATTAAAGCAAATTTTCCTACTCGGGTCTCTTTTCAGGTAAGCTCAAAAATAGATAGTAAAACTATTTTGGGTGAACAAGGTGCAGAACAACTTCTTGGAAAAGGTGACATGTTATTTATGTCATCTGCAAACAAAATATTTAGGATACATGGTCCATACATTTCAGAAAATGAAATTGAGAAGGTTACTAGTTTTTTAAGAGCGCAGGGAAATCCAGATTATATTGAGGAAATCACCCTTGAAAAAGGAAATGCTTTTAATGAAACTAATATTAATGAGTCAGATGATAACTTATACCAGGCGGCAATTCAAATTGTGAAAACTGAGAAAAAAGCATCTACTAGTTTTTTACAAAGAAAACTCCAAATTGGCTATAATAGAGCTGCAAGAATGATAGACCAAATGGAAGAAAGCGGCATTGTCAGTAAGGCAAACCATACGGGCAAAAGAGAGGTTTTGTAATTTTTGATTAGAAATTCAATTTTATTTTTAATTATAATTTCACTATTTATATTTAATAAACCTATACACGCTAATGAAAAGCAGAAAATAATTGATAATATAAATAATATTGAAACATTAAAATTTAATTTTAATCAGATTTCCTTTGATGAAAAAGAGGAGGGTGAATGTTTTTTAAAGAGGCCACATTTTTTAAAGTGTATTTACAAAGACAAAAATCAAAAACAATTAATAGTGAACAAAGATAGTTTAATCATTTATCATGCAAGATATAATAAAAGTTATTTTTATCCAATAAAAAAATCTTATTTTTTAGACATTTTAAATAGAAAAAAGTTTGAGAATTTAATTTTAGCAGGATTAATGACACAAAGTAACAATGGCTTTGAAATTAAATATTTGGATGAAAAAAAAGGTAAAATTAAAATTTTTTTTGATCTAAATAATTTTGATTTAAAGGGGTGGGAAATTAGAAGTTTAAATGGAAGTAGAACAATATTCAAATTAGATAATCTTTTAAAAAACCAAGAATTAAACAAAAAATTATTTGAACTTCCTAACGCTAGTTAGTCACCATTTTTCCAACGGGCTCACCTCCAAAAAGATGAAAATGAAGATGAGGCACTTCTTGTCCTCCATTTTTGGCAACATTTGAAAGAGTTCTGTACCCACCTTGAATGTTTGATATTTTTAACAATTTAGCTACATGTGAAATTGCTTTGAAAAACTCTAAAATTTCTCTCTCTTTTGCATTATTGAGAAAATCATCCAGATCTACATAAGAGCCCTTGGGTATCACTAAAGCATGAATTTTTTTTTGTGGACTAATATCATGAAAGGAAAGTACAAAATCATTTTCATAAATTTTTTTGCAAGGTACTTCTCCTTTAATAATCTTTGCAAAAATATTATTTTGATCGTACTGCATTTTTATTTTTCTTGTCTTTTTTTTAATTCTTTCATTACATCCTCAATTTTAATATTGTTTGCCTCTAAAAGAACCATTAAATGATATAGGACATCAGCTGCTTCGTGAACTGTGTTTGAATTTTTTTCAACTGACTCGATTAATTCTGAAATTTCTTCTTTTACTTTTTCAATAACCAATTTGTTGTCATTAAATAACTTATTTGTATAAGATTTTTCAATTGGTTTAGTTTTTCTTTGACGAATTATAGAAATTAGCTCTTCTAATGTTTCAAGCATTTTAAATTCTTACAGGAATTCCTTTGGAATCCAAATATTTTTTTGCATCATTAATAGAAAATTCACCAAAATGAAATATTGATGCCGCCAAAACTGCACTTGCATTACCAGTTTTTAGACCATCATATAAATGTTCAAGCTTTCCAACCCCTCCAGATGCAATAACTGGTATATTTACACTATTTGAAATTCGCTTTGTGAGTTCTAAATCATATCCTTTTTTTGTTCCATCTCTGTCCATGGAGGTCAAAAGTATTTCGCCTGCTCCTAGTTCTTCAACTTGCTTGGCGTAATCTTCGGCATCAATTCCAGTAGAGTTTCTACCCCCATTTGAAAATATCTCCCATTTATTCTCACTAATTTTTTTGGCATCAATTGCAATTACTGTGCACTGTGATCCAAAATTTTCTGCAGATTCTTTTACAATATTTTTATTTATTACCGCTGCGGTATTTATTGAAACTTTATCTGCACCAGACTTTAACAAATTCGAGATATCATTAATATTTCTTACACCTCCACCAACGGTTAAAGGAACAAAGCAATTTTCAGAAGTTTTTTTTACAACATCTAAAAGAATATCTCTGTTTTCATTTGATGCTGTAATATCCAAGAAACAGATTTCATCTGCTCCATTTTCACTATAAAATTTGGCTTGTTCGATTGGGTTGCCTGCATCTACTAGGTTAACAAAATTTATTCCTTTTACTACTCTTCCATTTTTTACGTCTAAACAAGGTATAATTCTTTTTAGCATTTAAATTATTTTTGCAAGCTCATTAATATTAATATTTTTATCATAAATCGCTTTTCCTACTATTACTCCCTCAATTTTTTTTGCATTTTCATTTTTTAAAATTTTTACATCCTCAATTGAAGAAATGCCGCCAGAGACTACGATCGGAAACTTAGAGTGCTTCGAAAAAGCAACTGTAGCATCAATGTTTGGTCCGAACTTTGTCCCATCTCTGTCGATATCAGTGTATATAATTCTAGATATATTAAGATTATTAACTTTTTTTATAAAATCTGTTGCTAAAATATCAGTTTGTCTCTTCCACCCAGATAATGCTATGAAACCATTTCTTACATCTATTGCAACAACTATTTTATTATCAAATTTAATACATGCTTTTTTCAGAAAAGACGGGTCTTCAATTGCTTTTGTTCCAAGTATTACTTTGTCAACACCAAGTTTTATTAATTCATCAATTTGTTCTAACGATCTCACTCCTCCACCAACTTGAATTTTTATACCATTTATTTTTGTAATGCCTTGAATGGTATTTTTATTTATTAGTTTGCCCTCCAAAGCCCCATCTAAATCAACTAAATGTAAATTTTTAAATCCAATTTTTGAAAAAGTATTGGCTTGGTCAAAAGGTGAGTTTTCATATTCTGTTAAATTTTCAAAATTTCCCTTTAAAAGTCTGACGCATTTTCCTCCCTTAATATCTATTGCAGGGAATACTATCATTTTAAGATTTACAATTTACCTTTTGTTGAGGGAAGAATGTTTTTAATTCTTTTATCAACCTCTAATGCATCTCTTAAAGATCGAGCTAATGCTTTAAAGCATGACTCTATTATGTGGTGACTATTATCTCCGTAAATGTTTTGAACATGCAGTGTGATACCGGCTGATTGTGAAAATGCTTGAAACCATTCTTTAAAAAGCTCCGTATCCATTTCTCCAAGTTTCTCTACCTTGAGATCTACCTTCCAAATAAGATAAGGCCTATTTGATATATCCATTGAAACCCTGGTCAAAGTTTCATCCATTGGGATAAGTGCACTTGCGTATCTTCTAATACCTTTTCGATTTCCTGCTGCTTTTTTTATTGCTTCACCAAGTACGATACCTGAATCTTCTGTAGTGTGATGCAAATCAATATGTGTATCCCCCTTTGCCATTAATTTAATATCTATGAGAGAATGTTTTGATAGTTGCTCTAGCATATGATCTAGAAAGCCTATTTTAGTCTTTATTTGATATTTACCTTTACCATCTAAGTTAACTTCAGCTGCGATATTTGTTTCTTTAGTTTTTCTTAAAATTTTAGCTTTTCTACTCATATCTATCGAGATTAAAACTTAGATATATAGCTAAATTATGATTTTAGCAATAAATCCCAGTTCAGGTCTTGAAGATTCAAATTAAATCTCCACATATGAATCATGGATTCAAACAAAAACTGGCACGGAACTACTATAGTTTTGATAAGAAAGGATGGACAAACTATTGTTGCTGGAGACGGGCAAGTAAGCTTGGGCAACACCGTGTTAAAGAGCAAGGCTAAAAAAGTTAGAAAGATAGAGAAAAGAAATGTGATCGCTGGATTTGCGGGGTCAACTGCGGATGCTCTAACTTTATTTGAAAGACTAGAAGCAAAATTGGAAAAACATGCGGGAAATTTAACCCGTGCAGCTGTAGAACTTGCCAAGGATTGGAGAACAGACAAGTATTTGAGAAGACTTGAAGCTCTAATGGCGGTAGCTGATAAAGAAAAAAGTTTTATAATTTCTGGAACAGGAGATGTTCTGGAACCAGAAGATGGAATAATAGGAATTGGCTCTGGAGGAAATTATGCTTTAGCAGCTGCCAAAGTTTTAATCGAAACCAAGATGTCAGCTGAAGAAATTGCAAAAAAATCTCTAAAGGTTGCATCAGAAATTTGTGTATTTACAAACAATAATATTACTGTAGAAAAAATTTAATCATGATACAAAAAGCGCCAAATTTAAAAGTCGTTAAAGATAATGAAGGTAAAAAATCATCAAAAACTAGCGCACTTTCACCTAGAGAAATAGTTTCAGAATTAGACAGATATGTAATTGGACAAACAGAAGCTAAAAGAGCTGTTGCTGTTGCATTAAGAAACAGATGGAGAAGACAGGCACTATCAGATGATATGAAAGAGGAAGTGTTACCAAAAAATATTTTAATGATTGGACCAACGGGTGTTGGAAAAACAGAAATTTCTAGAAGACTTTCTAAATTGGCTCAAGCTCCGTTTATTAAGGTTGAGGCAACTAGATTTACGGAAGTTGGGTATGTAGGTAGAGATGTTGAACAAATCATTAGAGATCTGGTTGAAATAGCAATTGCAATGGAAAAAGAGAAGAAAAGAAGAGAAGTTCATACAAAAGCACAGCAGGCTGCAGAAGAAAAAGTTCTGGACGCTCTTGTTGGAAAAAAAGCAAGCTTAGCTACAAGGGAAAGTTTTAGAAAAAGACTTCGTTCTGGTGATTTAGATAAAAATGAAATTGAAATAGAGGTAAATGAAACTAAATCAGGTATGCCAAGCTTTGAAATACCAGGAATGCCAGGGGCAAACATAGGAATGGTCAACTTAGGGGAAATGCTTGGTAAATCTATGGGTCAAAAAGGTAAAAAGAAAAAGATGAGCGTTAAAGAATCTCATGAAATTTTGATAGCTCAGGAGTCTGACAAAATGATTGAGCAAGACAAAATAATTAAAGAAGCAATTGAATCTACAGAAAATAATGGGATAGTATTTTTGGATGAAATTGACAAAGTTTCTGCAAGAACAGATAGAGCAGGCGGGGATGTGTCTAGAGAAGGGGTTCAAAGAGACTTGCTGCCTTTAATAGAAGGAACAACTGTTAATACAAAGTATGGACCAGTAAAAACTGATCATGTTTTATTTATTGCTTCAGGAGCTTTTCAACTTGCAAAACCTTCAGATCTTTTACCAGAGTTACAGGGCCGTCTTCCTATTAGAGTAGAATTAAAGGCGCTTACGGAAGAAGATTTTAAAAGAATTTTAAAAGAGCCAGACAATAGTTTAATAAAACAGTACAAAGCCTTACTTAAAACAGAAAACGTTGAACTTGAGTTTTCTGATGATGGTATAGATATGCTTGCTAAACTATCTACGGAGATAAATTCTACTGTGGAAAATATAGGCGCAAGAAGACTTCATACAATTATAGAAAAAGTTCTTGATGAAATAAGTTTTGCTGCCTCAGATAAGTCTGGTCAAAAAATTAAAATTGACAAGGAATATGTTAGAAAAAATCTAGGTGAACTAGTAAAAGACACTGACTTATCAAAGTTCATCTTATAGATTTCTTCAGTTTAATAATTAAAGCTCCATCACCACCTAATTCTGAAGGTGCAATTTTAATACTCTTAATTTTTGATAATAAATCTAGTTTATTTTCAATGAATAAAGGTATTGTGTTTTTTAATTTATCGTATCCAGCTGAGCTATATACATTTCTGTTATCTTGAGAATGTATGCCCTTTCCTGTAATTACTAAGATTTCAATAATACCGTTTTCATAGCATTCAGATATTATTTTTTCTATAGTTAAGTTTGCTTTTTCAATTGAGTAACCATGAAAGTCAAACCTAAATCTTTTGTTGGTGCTTATATTCTTTGAATAAACTTTGTCTTTGTTGTAAACTTTACCGGACTCTTTAAGAAATTCTTCCCAGTCTTTAATGTCTGAATTTTTTTTTTCGAAATTCTTAATCAAGAAGTTCTAATTTCCGCGAGATACCAGTTTGGACTTGAACTAGAAATTTTTTTAGTGAACTTCCAATGATCTATTACTGTCTTAATTTTATTTGGATCACCATCTACTACTTTGTCATTTTTGTCTTTTTGAACTGAAATTATTTCACTTACAAATTTAACTGTAAAATATAAAGCTTCTGCAGATTTTTCAAAACTTTCAATCGCAGAAGATTTGATTCCAACAAAAGTTAATTCTGATTTAATTTTATTTGCTTTTCTTTCTTCGATAGCTGAAGAAAAGTTATTTTGCATTTTTTCTGTTAAAAGACTTTTTAAATTTTCTTTATCTCCTTTTGAGAAAGAGGTCAAAATTGTTTCGTAGGCTATTTCAGCGCCCTTCAAAAACTGTTTTTTTTCTTTGGCATCAAACTCGTTTTTCGGTTTTGTATCTCTCATTTCTGCAGCTTTTTTAAACTGCTCAAACTTTTTTCCAGTGAAATCAGAAAAGGCTTTATCTTGATGACCTGTTTTTCTTCCAAGTATGTTCCTTAGCCTCAAAATTATGAAACCAGCAATCATAGCCAGCAATATAATATCTAAATATCCAAAATTATTACTCATTATTTGATAAATATACATTAATAATATAATTTGGGAACCGTCAAATGAACACAGTACTATTACTTATAATCGCAGTTCCTACAGTAGAAATATTTTTGATGATTAAAATAGGACAAAATATAGGTGCTTTGAGCACTATAACTCTTATATTTTTGACAGCAGTAATAGGTATGTATTTTGCAAGACTTGAGGGGATTAACACTTTAAAGTCGGGTATTAATAATTTATATAAAAATAAAATTCCTATTTATGAAATGATATCTGGAGCATCAATAGCATTTGGAGCAATGTTGCTTATTATACCAGGTTTCATGACGGACTTCTTGGGTTTTCTTTTGCTTATTCCTTACACAAGAAAAAAATTAATTAATTCGTATATAAAGAAAGAAAGAGAACCAGTTAATGAAAGAAAAGATTATATTGACGGTGAAATTTTAAAAAAAGATAGAGATAAAGATGAATTATGAAATTGTAACAAAATATATAAAAGATCTTTCTTTCAAAATAAATGATGCAAAATCTTATTTTCTTTTAGAAAAAGATATTAAAAATTATACTTTTGTATGTGATATTAAAAGTAAAAAACTGAAAGAAAAAATTATTCAAGCAGATGTAAATTTGCGATTGATACCAATTAATAAAACATCAAAAAGAAATTTGGATGTAAAAGTGGAACTTACATCAATAATTCAATTTACTGAGATTGGAAATGAAATTGATATGGAAAAGACTATACTAATAAGTGTGCCTGAAAAACTATACCCCGATATGAGAGAAGTAATAATATTTTTATTCAAAAGTTCGGGTTTTAATAAAATAAATATACCCGAGAAAATTGATTTTAAAAAACTTTACGAGAATAGGAAAGTTTAAAAAAAATTTTTCTTCATCTCATTTTTTAGAAAATCTTTATGTAAATTAATTTCTGATTCTTTGGCTTGAATAATTTTTTTTGAATATTGCTTTTTAGTGTTCCCGTGGATATGTAGTTTTTTATCCTCTTGTTTAAATTGAAGAGACGGCTCTTTTTCTCCGACAAGATTTATGTAAACTTGTCTAAGCAATTCACAATCTAATAATGCGTTATGCTTTGTTCTCTTTGATAAATCAATATTAAATTTCTTACAAAGATTATCCAAAGAGTTCGAAGATCCAGGAAATTTTGATCTAGCTAACTCTAAACTATCAATTACATTTTTTTTTGTATCAATCGTTTCTAAATTTGCCCTCTTTAACTCATGATTTATAAATGAAATATCAAAAGGCGCGTTGTGTATAATTAATTTTTTTCCTGAAATAAAATCTAGAAACTCTTTTGCTATATCGGAAAACTTTTGTTTGTCTTTTAAAAATTCATTTGTGTATCCATGAACCTTAATTGCATCTGCTGATATATTTCTCTCAGGATTTACAAGTTTGTAGAAAATTTTTTTTGTAGGAATAAGATTTTCAGTTTCTATGCAAGCAATTTCTAATATCCTGTGATCATCATTTACTGAGAGACCTGTTGTTTCTGTATCAAGAATTATTTCATTCATATTTTATTTTTTATAGATTTAATAATTCTTTTCAATTTTTTTAAATCTTTATTGTTGTTGATAACATAATCACAAAACTTAATTTTTTTACTTGGTAACAACTGTCTTTTGTCTAACAAATTGAAAATTTCTTTATTTTTACCCCTTTTTAGATATCTTTTAAGCCTTATATTTTTTTTTGAATTAATAAATATTATTATATCATAATCTTTCATAAGTTTACTCTCGATAAGGAGTGGTATTTCAAAAAAAATAAGTTTCTTTTTTTTGTTTTTTTTTATAAAAATTTTAATTTTTTTCCTCACAAGTGGGTGAATTATTTTTTCAATATCTTTTATTAAAATTTTATTGTTGATAATAATTTTTTTTATTTCAGATTTGATATTTTTCAGACTTTTGATTTTGAATTTTTTTGAAATTTTACTCTTAAAATCTTTTTGATTATAAATATTTTGAACTTCTTTATCTGCATTAAATAAAGGATACTTTGTTCCAGCAAAAATTCTTGCTGCAGTAGTTTTACCAGAAGCTAATGAACCTGTTATTCCAATTTTAATCATTTAATTAAATCACGGATTTCATCGTTAATTTCTGGTTCAATGCCGTGCCAAATTTTGAATGCTTTCATTGCTTGGTAAATAAACATATTTTTCCCATTTTCAATTGCTGCTCCAGATTTTTTAGCCCTTTTTAAAAAATTAGTATGCAAAGGATTATAAATCACATCATAAAACAGTTGGCCTCCTTGTTTTGTGAAATCTGTTTTTATTTCTTCATTGTTTTTTATACCGATACTCGTTGCATTGACTATTAAGTCAAATTTAGCAGTTTGTCCCCAATCAATCAATTTTAGATATGGAAAAGAATTTTTTAAAATTTCAGCCTTTTGTCTAGTTCTATTTGATAAAATTATTTCTGATATGCCCATTTCTTTTAATGCCAATATGATAGATGATGATACTCCGCCAGCACCTAATATTAATGCTGTTTTATTTTTGGTATTGAAATTTGTCTGCCGTATTGCTTCTGAGAAACCAAATACATCTGTGTTTTCACCGATTACTTTNTTATTACTTTTTAAAATTGTATTTACTGATCGAGTCTCTTTTGCAACATCAGATAATTCATCCAGATGTGGAATAACAACATTTTTAAATGGCACGGTCACATTTATTCCATTGATTTTATTGTCCCTTAAATCATTAATGACATCTTTAATATTATTTTTTTCTAATTTTCGTTTTTCATAAGTTGCGTTTAAATTATACTTTTTTATCCAGAAGTTGTGTATCAGTGGCGATAGCGAATGATCTATTGGATTTCCTATTACTAAGTATTTCTTCATTTTAAACTTTTCAGGTATTCTATAATTTTTTTTACTGGTAGTCCCATGATTGAATTTTCATCACCCTCTATTTTGGAAAATAACGATTTTCCATCAGCTTCTATTTGATATACGCCATATGCGAATAAATCTTCATCTTTTATTTTATTTAAATAAGATTTTAATTGAATATCATCAAGCTCTTTCATAGTAAGAGATGATGTATCAGTATAATTCCAAATCATTGCTGCATTTTTTGATATACAAACAGAGCTTATAAGACTGTGATTTTTTCCACTTAGTTTTTTTAATATACTCAGGGCTTCTTCTCTGGTTTTTGGTTTAGAAATCAACTTGCCGCCGCAATCTATAACACTATCAGCACCTAGCACTATCTGGTCTGGGTTGTTCGAGCTTACTTTGTTGGCCTTAAGTTCTGCAAGATTTTTTGATATCAGCATTGGTGTGGCGCCTTCGGCGATCAAAGAAACTTTTACTTCTTCTTCGTTCACGTTTGATCCAATAACCTCATTTTCAATATTATTTGCATCTAAAATTTTTTTTCTTACTCCACTTTTTGAAGCTAAAATAATTTTCATTTTTTTTTCTTAATTTCAAATATCTTTATTATAGACGCTGCTGTTTCCTCTACAGATCTTCGTGTTACATCTATTGTGGGCCAACTAAACTGCTTGAACATTTTTTTTGAATTTTCAACCTCAATTTTTATCGTTTCAATATCTGTGTAAGCCTTCAAGTCTATTGATTGATTTACGCTAGCTCGCGTTTTCCTTATTTCAGACAATCTCTCTGAATCAGCTATTAGACCAACAACACAATATTTAGAAAAATTTTTTTTTAGTGTGGTTGGTATCTGTTGGTCGAGAACTAGTGGTATATTTAATGTTTTATAGCCTCGGTTTGCTAAATAGATTGATGTTGGTGTTTTGCTAGTTCTACTTACACCTAATAAAATAATATCTGCTTCATTTATATCTTCCGTTTTTTTTCCATCATCATGGGACATTGTGAATTGTATTGCTTCTATTCTTTTATAATAATCTTCATCCAAAACGTGTTGCGCACTTGGTTTGTGTATGGCTTTTTGATTAAGTAATTTAGAGAAACTTAAAATTAGGTTTCCTAAAACCCCAAAACAAGGGATGTTGCTTTTAAGACTTTCTGAAGCCAGATATTTAGCTAATTTTGTATCTACGACTGTGTATAAAACAATTGTATTTTTTTTTCCTTTATATTCGTTGAGAACCTTGTCTATTTGTTGTTCGGTTCTGATAAAAACATATTCTTTTTTATCATACTGAAAGCTTGCAAACTGAGATTGTATAGCAAGGAAAATTCTTCCGAGTGTTTCTCCGGTTGAGTCTGATATTAAAATTATCTGATATTTTCCTGTCATTAATTCTGTTGATTAATTTATAATAATTAATAGATATAAATATAGATTAATAAAACTACCTTTTTTATTCATGTTAAATTAACAAGTTACAAACAATTTATCCTATGTTTATAATTTTATAACTTTTATTCAAGATTGTGTATAATCGCTTAATTTCAGGTAATTTGTAACCTACTAAATGTATAAAAATGTAGATAAATGGCAAATTATGCTAATCATAGTAACTAACATAACCTATTACATCAATTATAATTTAAATTTATAATATATATTATGAGTAAACTATTAGACTGTATAATAAATAAAAAAACTTCTGGTAAGCCTGTTTGGTTTATGAGACAAGCTGGTAGATATTTACCTGAATTCAGAAAAATTAGGAGTCAAAATAAGGATTTTATCAAGTTATGTTTAAACCCAGACTTAGTGAGAGAAATTACACTACAACCCATAAATAGATTTAAACTAGATGCTGCAATAATTTTTTCTGATATTTTAATAATACCATATGGATTAAACCAAAAGGTTGAATTTAAAAAAGGATTTGGTCCTTCCTTAGGGGAAATTAAATTTAAAGAAATAGGAAACTTTAATAAGCAAGATTTTATCAATCGTGTTTCTCCAGTGTACAAAGGAATAGAGGAAACTAAAAAAAAACTAAAAAAAACTAACCTTATCGGTTTTGCTGGAGCACCGTGGACGCTTTTGGTTTATATGATTAATAAAGAGTCTCCAAAAAAAAATTTCAATATAAAAAATTTTTTTAATGACGAGGAAGGTCTATTAATACTTATGCTAAAAATTGAAGAATTTATATACCTACATTTAAAAAAACAGATTGAGGCGGGAGCTGACACTATACAAATATTTGACTCTTGGGCGGGCTTGCTTCCAGAAAACAAGATAAAGAAATTCTGCATAGACCCAACACAGAGATTAGTTGAAAAATTGAAAAAACTTGGACAACCAATAATTTGTTTTCCAAGAGGAATAAATAAGAAATATGAAGAATTTTGTAAAATAGTTAAACCAGACTGTATAAGCATTGACTACGATATTGAACCGTCCTGGATTTTAGAAAAAGCCAACGGTATACCGATACAAGGAGGTCTCGACCCTAAGATTTTATTGGGCCCCATAGAGGATTTGAAAAAGAATATTATGAAATACCTTTCAACTTTTTCAAATTATCCATATATTTTTAATTTAGGACACGGGGTGCTTCCAGAAACAAAGCCAGAAACTATAGATTTTATTGTTAAATTTATAAGAGAAAAAAATGATTAAGCAAAAAATATGCGTAATTGGGAACGGACTAACTGGACTTACAACCGCATTGGTTCTTGGTAAACTTAATTTAAATGTTCATTTAATTGCAGCTCCTGATAAAAAAAAGAGAAAAGACATAAGAACTACAGCTATTTCTGAAAGTAATTATAAAAGTTTGATCGATTTTGTTGGCAAAAAATACTCCAAAATTTTTTTTCAATCCAAAGAAATAGATCTTTACAAAGAACATTCTAGTGAGATTAAGCACTTTATGAATTTATCAAATAAAGATAAAAATTTAATGTTCTTGTTTCAAAATGAAATTTTAAAGAAAATAATTCAAAAAAAAATAAATACGTACAAAAATTTAAAAATATATTATAAAAAAGTTAGAAAAATAGACGTTGAAAAAAATAAGGTTCTTTTTGCAAATAAAAATTTTAGTTATGATGCTATATTTGTTTGTACAGGCAGCAAATCAGAAATTATTCAAAATATATTTGGGGATAGATTTATTGAGAGAAAAGCAGATGAGATCGCCTTCACATCAATTGTGAACCATAATTCAAATATATTAAATGCAAAGCAATTTTTCTTAAAAGAAGGACCAATGGCCATACTTCCTTTGAACAAAAATAAATTCTCTCTCGTGTGGAGTGTAAGTAGCAGATTTAAAAACAAAAACTCTGCTCCTATTATAATCAAGAAACTTAAGGAAATTCTAAAATTCAAAAGTAATTTCACAATCTCCAAAGTGGATTGTTTTCCAATATCATTTAAATTCAGATCAAACTTTAACAAGAAAAATATTTTATTACTTGGAGAAGGATCATATAATGTTCACCCAGTAGCAGGACAAGGGTTTAACTTGATTTTGAGAGATATTTTTTATTTAAATAGCAAAATTAACGAATACATAACAAACGGTATTCAAATCAGAGATTCATTATTTATAGATGAATATTTAAAACAAAGGAAACCAGAAAACCTTCTTTTCGGTTTGGGTATAAATTTTGTAAATAACTTTTTTAAATTTAATAAAATTACCGAGCCTATAAAAAAAATTATACTAAAAGATATAAATAAATTTAATGTTCTAAAAGATATTAGTTTAAGGGTTTCTAACAAGGGAATATTTTAATTTGGATTATTTCAAGCCAAAACATTTGCCTAGTCTGATGGTGGCCCCGAATGGAGCAAGACCCATGAAAAAAGACCATCCCAAAGTTCCAATGACAATCTCTGAAATTGTAAAAACAGGTCAAGCTTGTTACAACTCCGGAGCGGACGCTATTCACTTTCATATTAGAAATGAAAATGGACAACATGTTCTAGATTCTGGCTTGTGCAAGGAAGCATTGAGCGAACTTCATAAAAAAGTTCCTAAAATGCATTTACAAATTACAACGGAAGCTGTTGGAAAATATTCTCCACCTGAAATGCGAAAGTTAGCCTACGAAGTGTTACCTCCGGGTATATCGATTGCAGTCAGGGAAATGATACCATCAAGAAAACCTGAATTAGAGGATATCAAGATCTATCAAAAACTGCATGAAGCAGGCACAAAAGTTCAACATATATGTTATGAGCCAGAGGATTTAGATCTTCTTTCAGATGTTTTAAAAAAATCAAAACTTTTAGATACAAGAGTTTGGTGCATGTTCACTATAGGTCACTACTCAGGCAAAGTAAGTGATCCTGAAAAAATTACATTTTTTTTAAAAAAACTTAAAGATCACAATTTAATCGTAGATTGGGCGGTATGTGCTTTTTCAAAAGAGGAAATCCCCTGTCTCAAAACAGCAATTAAACTTGGTGGCAAAATTAGAGTTGGTTTTGAAAATTCTCTTTTAATGCCAGATGGAAGTATAGCCCCTGATAACGAAACTAAAGTTAAAGCGGCAAAGATTCTATTTGGTTAAAATCTTTAACTTTCTTACATGTCTTAAGAATAAATCTATCTGGTCGAACAATAATTGCTTTTGCATTATAAGATTTTAATAATTTACTAAGACCTTTGATGTCTTTGTCTGTTATAGACTGAATTTTATTTAAAGAAATCTTTTTACTTAATTTAGATGAAGTAAGTAACAAGGGTGACTTTGAAAACTTCTCATCTAAAGTTTTGCCATTTTTCATTTTAAGTTGCGGAAAAATTTTACCCCTATTTTTATCTTTATTACTACCAAGCCCAACTCCTAGCTTTGGCTTAATNGATTGCATACTCTTAGTACCGNNNGGACCAGATNAAATATTATCAGTAATATTCTCTGANCCNACCGCNTTAACAAATTCTCCCATNCGCATNGTTGTCTCNATATACTCNNTTGCGTTNGAGAATCTCTCAGTNTGATANGTGTCTAAAAATTTCTCATTATGATTATTTTTAATACACCAACTAATTTTCCAAGCCAGGTTAGATACATCTCTTATACCAGCGCACATTCCTTGACCCATAAATGGCGGCATAAGATGAGCAGCATCCCCAGCAATAAAAATCCTACCCTTCCTCCACTTTCTTGCAATAGCTGATTGAAAAATATAAA
>NHIT01000022.1 GCA_002171925.1 Candidatus Pelagibacter sp. TMED196
ATTTTATGTCTTTTGCAATAATAGAAACAGGTGGAAAACAATATAAAGTTTCTGCTAGTAATATTTTAAAGGTGGAAAAATTAAATATTGTAAAAGGAAACAAAGTTGAATTTAAAAAAGTTCTTTTAGTTAATGATGATAAAAACACTGAGGTTGGAAATCCAACTGTTGAAGGTGCATTAGTTGAAGGCTTGGTTTTAGACAATATTAGAGATAGAAAAATTTTAGTTTTTAAAAAGAGAAGAAGACAAAACTCAAGAAAAAAATACGGACACAGACAACAGCTTTCAAAAATCCAAATTATTAAAATTTTATCTAAAGGTGGAAAAGTAGTTTCTGAAATTAAAGAAAATCAAATGAATTTGTCAAAAGAACAAAAATCAGGTAAAAAAACTGTTAAAAAAAAAGAAGTAATTAAAAATAAGAAATAAAACAAATGGCAACAAAAAAAGCAGGTGGATCATCGAAGAACGGTCGGGATAGTGCCGGTCGTCGTCTAGGTGTTAAAAGATATGGCGAACAATTAGTTAAACCTGGAAATATAATTGTCAGACAAAGAGGCACGAAAATACATCCTGGAAATAATGTTGGCATGGGTAAAGATCATTCAATTTTTTCTCTAATTGCGGGAAAAGTTAAATTCAAAAAAACCAAGTCAAATAGAACTTTGGTTTCTGTAGTTCCCAAATAAATTCATTAAAAAAATAACTACTTTTAAAAATGAAATTTTTAGATCAAGCTAAGATTTATATTAAAGCTGGTAATGGAGGCTCTGGCTCTGCAAGCTTCAGAAGGGAAAAATATATTGAATTTGGGGGACCTGATGGAGGAGACGGCGGAGATGGAGGATCTGTAATTGTAAAGTCAGAGAGAAATCTTAATACTCTAATAGACTATAGATACAAACAACATTTCAAAGCTGAAGTTGGTAAATCAGGTAGTAAAAAAAATAAAACTGGCGCAGGTGGTAAGGATTTAATTTTGAAAGTGCCAGTTGGGACTCAAATATATGAGGAAGATAACAATACTTTAATTTTTGATTTTACTAAAAATAATGAAAAATTTATTGTTGCTACTGGTGGAAAAGGAGGATTGGGAAATACAAGATTTAAAAGTTCAACAAACCGTGCGCCAAGAATTAAAACAAATGGAAAGAAAGGAGAAGAATTTTGGATTTGGTTACAACTAAAGGTTATTGCGGATGTTGGTATAATAGGATTGCCTAATGCAGGAAAATCCAGTTTTTTATCTAAATGCACTAGAGCAAAACCAAAAATTGCCAGCTATCCCTTTACAACTATTAATCCTAATTTAGGGGTATTAAATATGAACCATAAGGAAATTATTTTAGCTGATATACCTGGACTTATTGAAGGCTCTCATAAAGGTGTGGGATTAGGTGATAAATTTTTAAGACATATAGAAAGATGCAAGACTTTAATACATTTGATTGATATATCTGAAAAAGACATTTTTGATAACTATTTAAAAATTAGAAATGAACTGTCTAAATACGATAAAAAGATTTTGAAGAAAAAAGAGATAGTTATTTTTAATAAGTCAGATTTAATTAATATGAATGATATAAAAAAGAAATTGGATAATTTCAAGAAAAGGGCAAAAAAAGATTTTGAGATCATTTCTTTAATGTCCAATCAAAATTTTGAGAAAGTGAAAAAAATTATCTATAAAAAATGTACATAGAAAAAGCTAAAACAATTGTTATAAAAATCGGCTCCTCAAATATTGTTGATAATAGAGGAAAATTAAAAGAAAAATGGCTGAATAGCCTCGCTAAAGATTTAAAAGAACTGGCAAATAAGAAGAAGAATATTGTAATTGTTTCATCGGGTGCAATAGCATTGGGTTTGAGTTATTTAAAAATAAACAAAAAAAAAATTAAACTTGAAATGAGCCAAGCGATTGCATCAATTGGTCAAATACATCTAACAAATGTTTACAGGAAAATTTTTGAAAAAAATAAAATTAAAATTGGTCAAATTTTAATTTCTTTAGATGACACAGAGCAGAGAAGACGGGCTATAAATGCAAAGAGAACTTTTGAAAATTTATTTAAACTTAAGGCAATACCAGTGGTAAATGAAAATGATACTACCGCAACGTCAGAGATAAAGTATGGAGATAATGATCGTTTAGCTGCTAGAGTTGCCCAAATAATTAGTGCTGATGTGTTAATAAATTTGTCAAACATAGACGGATTATATAGTAGTTCCTCAAATAAAAAAAATATTGTTTCTGAGGTTAAAAATATAGATGACAAAATTTATTCATTTGTTGAAAATAAAAAAAATAACTATGGTTCAGGTGGTATGTTTACTAAATTACAAGCTGCAAAAATTTGTATAAACTCTGGTTGTTATATGGCAATAGCTAATGGTTCTAAAAATAATCCAATTAAAACACTTGTCAAAAATAACAAATGTACGTGGTTTATTCCAAAAGTATCTAGCTTACATGCTAGAGAAAAATGGATTGTAAGTTCTATAGGTAGTGAAGGAAAAATTTTTATTGATGATGGCGCTATAAAAGCACTA
Source organism: Candidatus Pelagibacter sp. TMED196 (assembly GCA_002171925.1). Next base: position 2,556 of record NHIT01000022.1, read on the forward strand.
AAAAATGGCAAAAGTCTTTTACCAGCAGGTATAATTAAAATTCAAGGCAATTTTATCAAAGGTGACAATATTCTTATCGTTGATAAAAATGGAAATGAGTGTGCAAGAGGACTGACCTCATTTTCATCGATCGAAATTGATAAAATTAAAGGATTAAAGACAGATCAAATAGAAAAGGTTCTTGGATATGCAAGTAAGTCGGAAATTATTCATAGAGATGATATGGTAAGGCTATAATGAATTATATCAAAAATATTGGTGAAAAATCTTTAAAAGCCTTTGAGAATTTAAAGAATGTAGAACATTCAAAAATTAAAAGAGCTTTGAAAGAATATGTGTCTCTTATTAAAAAAAATAAGTTACAAATTTTAAGAGAAAACGCAAAAGATATAAAAAAAGCGAAAAGAAAAAATCTTATAGATAGATTAATATTAAACAGTGCTAAAATTAATCAGATTATATCAAGTATTAATGCGATTGAACAATTTAAAAACCCTGTTGGTCAAGTTTTATCTAAATGGAAAAGATCAAATAAATTACAAATTGAGAAAGTTTCAATTCCAATAGGTGTTATATGTGTAATATATGAGAGTAGGCCTAATGTCACCGCAGATGTGGCTGCTCTCAGCTTAAAATCTGGAAACAGTGTAATCTTGAGAGGTGGTTCTGAAGCTTATTATACAAATAGATTTTTAGCGAACCTTTTTAGAAAAGCTTTAAGAAAGAATAAAATTGATGAAAATTGTGTGCAATTTATCGAAAAAAAGGACAGAAAAATAGTCGACTTTATTCTTTCTAAGATGAGCAATTATATTGATTTGGTTGTTCCACGAGGCGGTAAAAATTTAGTCAAAAAAGTTAGGAAGTTATCTAAAGTAAATGTAATTGGGCATCTTGAAGGATTGTGTCATATTTACTTAGATAAAAACTCCAATTTAGAAATGGCTAAAAAAATTATAATTAATGCTAAGATGAGAAGAACAAGCATATGTGGAGCATTAGAAACTCTTTTAATAAATGATAAGATTTTATTAACCCATGGCACCAAAATTATCCATGCTTTAATTAAAATGGGATGTGAGGTTAGAGTAGACGATAAAATAAATAAATTATTCAGTTTTAGATTAAAAAAAGCAATTGAAAAAGATTGGCGAACAGAATACTTGGACTCTATAATTTCAATTAAATCAGTAAAAAGTGTAGATGAAGCTGTATCTCATATTTTGAAATATGGGACTATGCACACAGATAGTATTATTACCAATAATAATAAAACGGCAAAAAGTTTTTTAAAAGGTGTTAATAGTTCAATTGCAATGCATAATGTTTCAACACAATTTGCTGATGGAGGAGAATTTGGATTTGGTGGCGAGATTGGAATTTCAACTAACAAAATGCCGCCAAGAGGACCTGTTGGTATAAATCAATTAACTTCTTATAAGTACATTGTTAAGGGTAATGGTGTAATAAGATCATAACAATGAGTACACCTAGAAAAAATCTAAAAAGAATAGGGATTTTAGGTGGTACCTTTGATCCACCTCATTTTGGACATTTAGAAATTTCTAAATTAATTTTGAAAAAATTAAAACTTAAACTATTAATTTGGGCAGTTACTAAAAGAAATCCCTTAAAAAAGAAATCGTATTTTTCTACACAAAAAAGAGTTAGTTTTTCAAAAAGTATTGTGTCAAAAGTTGACAAAATTAAAGTCAAAAGTTTTGATGATATTATTGGATCATCTAAAACGATTGAATTAATAAAATACATTAAAAAAAGTTATAAAAGATCAGAAATCTATTTCTTAATGGGATCAGACAATCTTTTAAAATTTCATAAATGGCATGATTGGAGAAAAATTCCAAACCTATGTAAAATTGTTGTTTTTCCAAGGACTGGACACATGAAGCAAGTATTTAGATGTAGAGCATACGATTATCATGGAAAAGAAAAAATTCAATTTATTAAGTCAAAAAGGATCAATATTTCTTCTTCAAAAATAAGAAAAAATTATTTAAAGTATAATTGATGGAAGTTTTAAAACAAAAAAAAATAATAGAAAAAGTACTAAGTGATAGTAAAGCCAAAAATATAATATCTATCAATTTAAAAGGTAAGTCTTCTATTGCTGACTACATGATCATAGCATCTGGAACTTCATCAAGACATATACAGTCTTTATCTGAAATAATAGTAAATGAATTAGATAGAAGTGGTCTTGGAAAATATAATATTGAAGGTAAAACTAGTGCAGATTGGAAGTTGATAGATGCGATAGATATTATTGTTCATATATTCCATCCTGAAAAAAGAAAATTTTATGATTTAGAAAAAATGTGGTGTGATCCTTCTGAATTCAGCGGTGTAATTACATGATTAAAGTATTTCAAATTTTAATTATTTTTATAGTTTCAACTACCAATCTTTATAGTAATACGGATGAAAAACTCTATAAAAAAATTGATTTGTTTGGTGAAGTTTTAGAAAAAATAAAAAAAGAATATGTTGAAGATGTAGATCAGACTGAAATGTTAGACTCTGCAATTAATGGGGCGTTGCAATCTTTAGATCCTTATTCAGCTTATATGAATCCTGAACTTTTTAAAAGTATGGAAACCGATACAAGAGGTGAGTTTGGTGGACTTGGAATTGAGGTTGGAATGGAGGCTGGTGTAGTAAAAGTAATTTCCCCAATTGATGATACCCCTGCATCCAAAGCAGGTATTAAAGCTGGAGATTATATTATAAAAATTGATGACAAGCAGGTTCAGGGTAAATCGCTCATGGAAGCAGTTAAAATGATGAGGGGTCCAATTGGCTCTAAAATAAAACTCACAATAAGAAGAAAAGGTGAGAAAAAAGCTTTAGAAAAAATTTTAAAAAGAGAAATCATACAAATAAAATCTGTTGAAGCTAAAATTATTCAAAAAAATATTGCTTACTTAAAATTAAAAGCTTTTAATAACAATAGCAGTACACAACTGAATAAAAAAATAAATGAGTTTGAAAAAAAGAATAGTCCTGTTGCATATATTCTTGACCTTAGAAATAATCCTGGGGGACTTTTAACCCAAGCTGTAAGTATTACAGATTTTTTCTTAGATGATGGTGAAATTGTTTCAACTAAGGGAAGGAGATCAATTGAGAATAGAAGATTTTTTGCAAGAAAAGGAGATAAAGTAAATGGAAAACCATTAATAATTATAATAAATAACGGGTCTGCATCAGCATCTGAAATAGTTGCTGGAGCACTTAAGGATCATAAGAGAGCAATAATACTTGGAGAAAAAACTTACGGAAAAGGTTCGGTTCAATCTATCATTCCGCTAAGTGATGGGGGTGGAATAAGATTGACTGTATCCAAATACTATTTGCCATCAGGTAAATCGATTTCAGATGTTGGTGTTACTCCAGATATTTTCATTGAAGAAAAGGGTGAAAACTTTAAAACAAATAGTCCTTCAGATAATCAATTAAATTACGCTTTAAAATTATTAACTTTGTAATGACATTAAAAAAGCTACCCTTAAGAATAGGCGTTGGTGCGATAGTTTTAAATAAAAAAAATCAAGTTTTTGTTGGTAAAAGAAAAGACAACCCTGTTGATAAATGGCAAATGCCCCAGGGTGGTGTTAATGAAGGTGAAGATTTAACACAAGCAATGATAAGAGAGCTCCATGAAGAAACTGGGATACAAAATATAAAGATAATTAACGTGATTGAAGGTTGGTATGAATATGAGTTGCCAAAATACCTTTTGGGAAGAATTTGGAAAGGAAAATATAGAGGACAAAAGCAGAAATGGTTTATTGTAAAATTTTTAGGCAATGATGAAGAAATAAACTTGGAAATTGATAAACCTGAATTTATCGAATGGCGATGGTTAGACGTTAAAAATTTACCAAGCGTAATAGTTGATTTTAAAAGAAAAGTTTATGAACAACTTGTGCCTAAAATTAGAAAATTTACTAATTAATTTGTGATAAAATATCTATTTTGTGAGAAATAATATAACGCTTTTTATCTTCTAAGTTTTCCTGCTCTAGTTCTTTTTTACTATCACTTAGCATTTTTGAAATAATTTCTTTTGAGAGATTTTCAAGATCAATAATACTAGAGGATAATACAGTTAAGTTATTTTTTGAAAACTCGACTGTACCTTCTTCAACAAAATATTTTTTTTATTCTCATTAATATTTATAATGCCTGGTCTTAAGAAAGTAATTATAGAAATGTGGTCTGGTAATATGGTCATTTCTCCTTCGAATGAAGGTAGTGTTGCTGAGTTTCCTTTTTCTGAAAAAATTTTTTTTTCTGGAGAAATAATTTCTATATTAAAATTATCATTCATTTAGGCTGCTGCCTCTTTAGCCATCTTTTCTGCTTTTGCAATTACCTCTTCAATAGTACCAACCATATAAAAAGCAGCTTCAGGTAAATGATCGTATTCTCCTTTACAAATTGAATCAAACCCTTTAATTGTGGCATCTAAACTTACCAGTTTTCCAGGAGTTCCGGTGAATACTTCCGCAACAAAAAAAGGTTGAGATAAAAATCTTTGTATTTTTCTTGCTCTTGCTACTGTTAATTTGTCCTCTTCTGAAAGCTCGTCCATACCCAATATCGCTATTATATCTTGAAGAGATTTATAAGTTTGTAAGATCTTTTGAACTTGTCTTGCTACTCTATAATGTTCTTCGCCAAGAATTCTTGGATCTAAAATTCTAGATGTAGAATCAAGCGGGTCGACGGCTGGATAGATCCCGAGCTCAGCTATTTGTCTAGAAAGAACCGTCGTTGCATCCAAATGTGAAAATGACGTAGCTGGCGCAGGATCTGTTAGATCGTCTGCTGGCACATAAATAGCTTGGACAGAAGTAATAGACCCCTTTCCTGTAGTTGTAATTCTCTCTTGTAAATTTCCCATATCAGTAGCTAGTGTTGGCTGGTATCCGACAGCTGACGGAATTCTACCTAATAATGCAGAAACTTCAGAGCCTGCTTGTGTAAATCTAAAAATATTATCTACAAAAAATAAAACATCTTGTCCTTCCTTGTCCCTAAAATATTCAGCAACTGTTAATCCTGTTAACCCTACTCTTGCTCTTGCGCCAGGTGGTTCGTTCATCTGACCATAAACTAATGCTGCTTTAGAACCTTTTCCTTCTGGCTTGATCACTCCTGATTCTATCATCTCGTGATATAAATCATTTCCTTCTCTTGTTCGTTCACCTACCCCTGCGAAAACTGAGAACCCTCCATGAGCTTTTGCGATATTATTTATTAACTCCATTATAATAACTGTTTTTCCAACACCTGCTCCTCCGAACAAGCCTATTTTTCCACCTTTAGAATAAGGCGCAAGCAGATCAATTACCTTTATACCTGTTTCTAAAATTTCAGTCTCTGTAGACTGGTCCGTAAATTTTGGAGCTTCTCTATGTATTGGCCAACGTTCTTTTGTTTTTACTTCGCCTTTTTGATCAATCGGTTCACCTATAACATTTATAATTCTTCCGAGTGTCTCTGGTCCGACGGGAACACTGATTGGTGATCCTGTATTTTGAACTTGATCGCCCCTTTTTAGACCTTCAGTACTATCCATAGCTATTGTCCTTACACTATTTTCTCCCAAGTGTTGAGCGACTTCTAAAATTAATTTATTTCCTGAATTATCTGTAACTAGAGCTGTTAAAATTTCAGGCAAATCTCCTTCAAACTGAACATCAACTACAGCTCCGATTACTTGAATAATTTTTCCATTTTTGCTCATTTATAAACTTTCAGCTCCAGATATTATTTCAATTAATTCTTTTGTGATAGCAGCTTGTCTACTTCGGTTATAATTTATTGTCAGTTTTTCAACTAAATCCCCTGCATTTCTTGTCGCATTGTCCATAGCTGTCATTCTAGACCCTTGTTCGCTAGCTGAGTTTTCTAAAAAACCTTTATAAATTTGAGTAGAAATATTTTTTGGAAGAAGATCTTCTAATATTTCTTCTTCTTCGGGTTCAAAATCATAAGGCGAATCTTGGTCTGTTTTAGTTTCTTCCTCTTTTATAGCAGGTATTAATTGTTGTGATTGTGGTATTTGAGTCATTACATTTTTGAACTTATTATAAAAGATTACACATTTATCAAATTCATTATTTTTAAATAATTTAACAATTTCATCACCAACAAATGAGGCGTCTTCAAAAGATGTTTGTTTCTTATTTTTAAAATCAATTTTCTTAATAATGTATTTGCCATATTCTCTCTTTAATTGATCTAAACCCTTAGTGCCTACAGTAATTATTTTAAGATTTTTAGAGTCTTTTAAAATTTTTTTAAAATAATTTTTTGCTTGTTTAACAATATTGGTGTTAAAACCACCGCATAAACCACGATCTGCAGTCATTACAACGCATAGATGGGTTTTGTCTCCCCCTGATCCAACTAAAAGTTTAGGGGCATTTGATGGATCACTTATAGCCTTACTTAAATTTTGAATTATAGAATTCATTTTATCGCTATAAGGCCTTCCTTTCTCAGCCATTTCTTGTGCTTTACGAAGCTTTGCGGCGGCTACCATTTTCATAGCTTTTGTAATTTTTTGTGTAGATTTTACACTTGTTATTCTTTTTCTTAAATCATCTAAACTTGGCATTATTTTTTTTCAAAATTTGTTTTTTTATAGTTTGTAATAACTTCTGTTAAAATTTTATCAATATTTTCCTCAATTTTTCCACTTTTTTGAATTGACTCAATTATTTCCGGGTTTTCGCTTTTAATTAATTCTAAAAGGCCTTTTTCAAATGAGCGTATATCACTAATATCAATGCTATCTAAATAACCTTTAACTCCTGCATATATAATTACCACTTGTTCAGCTACGGTCATGGGGCTGTATTGATCTTGCTTTAACAACTCAGTAAGTTTTGACCCTCTATTTAAAAGTTTCTGTGTTGATGCATCTAAATCTGATCCAAATTGAGCGAAAGCTGCCATTTCACGATATTGTGCTAATTCAAGTTTAATTGAGCCTGCTACTTTTTTCATAGCTTTTGTTTGAGCGGCAGATCCAACCCTTGAAACAGAAAGTCCAACATTTACTGCTGGCCTAATGCCCTGATTAAACAATTCTGTACCTAAAAAAATTTGGCCATCTGTAATTGAAATTACGTTTGTAGGAATATATGCCGAAACATCTCCTGCTTGTGTTTCAATAATTGGTAAGGCTGTAAGCGAACCTCCGCCATTGTCATCATTTAGTTTGGCAGCACGCTCTAATAATCTGCTATGTAAGTAAAATACATCTCCAGGATATGCTTCTCGTCCCGGAGGTCTTCGTAATAAAAGTGACATTTGTCTATATGCAACAGCTTGTTTTGATAAATCATCATAAATAATTAAAGCATGCATTCCATTATCTCTAAAAAATTCACCAAAAGTACAACCAGTGTATGGTGCTAAAAATTGTAAGGGGGCAGGGTCTGAGGCTGTTGCAGATACTATGATTGTATAATCCATCGCCCCTGCATCTTGAAGCGTTTTAAGGATTTGTGCCACTGTTGATCGTTTTTGACCTATTGCAACATAAATGCAGTATAATTTTTTTTTCTCATCACTTGATTCATTTATTTTTTTTTGATTTATGATTGTATCGATTGCAACAGCAGTTTTGCCAGTTTGTCTATCACCAATTATTAATTCTCTTTGTCCTCTGCCTATTGGTATCAAACTGTCAATAGCCTTTAAGCCAGTTTGCATTGGTTCATTAACTGATTTTCTAGGAATTATGCCTGGCGCTTTAACTTCAACTCTTTTCCTTTTAATTCCTTTTTTAAGAGCTTCTTTTCCATCTATTGGGTTACCTAAAGCATCAACTACTCTTCCCAATAATTCTTTTCCGACTGGAACATCAACGATAGTTCCGGTTCTTTTAACAGTATCACCTTCTTTAATTGATCTGTCATCACCAAAAATTACTATTCCGACATTATCGCTCTCTAAATTTAATGCCATTCCTTTGGATCCATCTTTAAATTCAACCATTTCACCAGCCTGAACATTATCGAGCCCATATACTCTTGCGATACCATCTCCAACTGAAAGAACTTTTCCAATTTCAGAAACTTCTGTTTTCTCACCAAGGTTTTTTATTTGTTCTTTTAATATTTTAGTTATTTCAGAGGGATTAATATCCATATTAGTTCTCCATCATTAGTTTTTTATATTTTTTAAGTTTATTTTTTATAGAAGTATCAATCATCAAACTCCCGATTTGTAATATTAAGCCCCCGATTAATGATGGGTCTATTTTAGAATTCAGCCTAATTTTACTTTTAGTATTTAATGAAATTTCATTTTCCAGATTTAAAATTTCTTTTTGCTCCAGTTTATTTGCAGATATAATATTTGCGGATATTTCACCTTTTTTAATAGAAATGATGTTTAGAAACTTTTCAAGAATTTGGTCTACAAAAAAAATTCTTTTTTTAATTATTAATATAGAAAAAAAATTTTTTACTAATTTATTAACATTGATTATAGTTAAGATTTTATAAAATACAGATTTTTGATCTTCAATTGAGTAGGTTGGGTTTTTTATAAAAAATCTCAAATTTTCATTTGAATTATAAACTTTCATAAATTCATTTACATTAGATACAAATTCTTCGGTTTGATTTTTCTCTTTCGAAAGATCATACAAAGCCAGTGCATACCTTTGTGAGATTTCTGATGAAAAAGTGTTCATATTTATTGATTAACTGTTTTTGTATTGGTTTTGTTCATGAATTTAGAAGATTTCGTATCATATGAAAATGTTCTGTTCAAGTGTATTCAAAAAGGCATTTTAGCTAAAGTTTAGAGGATCAACATCAACTGTAAGTTTTATTTTTTTTGAAACTTTTAATAATTTTAAAACTTTTCTAATTTGTTTTTGAGGGAATAATTTTATAGAAGATCTTAATAATAATCTTGTTCTGTAATTGTTTTTAATTTTAAATATTGGTGAAGTAACTGGTCCCATTACATCAATATCTTTTATAGTTGATAATATTTGTTTAATTTTTTTTGCCTCAATCAAACCATCTCTCTCATTTTTAGATGAAATAATAAAAGCAATAAGCCTAGTAAAAGGCGGTAGATTTTTCTGCTTTCTTAGTAAAAATTCTTCTTCAAGAAATTCATCTTGTTGGTTTTTAAGAATATTTTTTAAAGTCTCGTCATTTGGATTTAATGTTTGGTAAATTATAATTGAATCTTTGCTAAATCTTCCTGCCCTTCCGCTGAGCTGATTGTAAAGTTGAATATTTTTTTCAGTTGATCTCAGATCAAATCCCATACCAGAAAAGTCTGCATCTACAACTACTATGCAATTTAGATTAGGGAAATTAAATCCTTTAGAAATAAGTTGTGTACCAACTAAAATATTTACTTCATTATTTTCTATATCACTTAATAAATCTGAGGTTTCTTTTTTATTATTTATAAAATCACTTGATAAAATCTTAATTTTTTTCTGAGGGAAAATTTGTTTTAACTCTGAAAAAATTTTTTCTACCCCAGGTCCATACATTTGAAAATCACAATTTGACACTGATTTTTTACATTTATTTTTTATTTCAGTTTTGTGCCCACAGTGATGGCACATAGCTCTGTTCAAATATTTGTGAAAAGTCAAAAATATAGAGCAGTTTGGACATTCAAGTTTGTAACCACAGAGTTTACAAATCATAAATGGTGCGTATCCTCTCCTATTTAAAAAGAAAAGGACCTGTTCATTTTTATCTAAATATTTTTTTACTAAGTTTAAAGTTTTGATATCAAGCCAAGTATTTTTACTTTTTTTAGTCAAGTTAAGATTTACAATTTCTGCGTCTGGAAGAGAAAAATTTTTGTACCTTTTATTTAACCTTGTATAATTATATTTTTTACTTTTTACATTTTTATAAGTCTCTAGTGAGGGAATTGAAGTTGAAAGAATAACCGGTATGTTTTCAAAGGAAGCACGAGAAATAGCCATATCCCTTGCATTGTATCTTATCCCTTCATCTTGCTTATACGAATTATCGTGTTCTTCATCCACAACTATCAATCCAAGGTTTTTAAAAGGTAAAAATAAGGATGATCTTGCTCCAACAACTAAACCTATTTTACCATTATTAATATTTTGCCATATTATTCTTTTATTTTTTTTTGTTATTTTAGAATGCCAAATAGAAGGTTCAAAACCGAAGTAATCTTCAAATCTTTTATTAAATTGATTAGTAAGAAAAATTTCAGGTAATAGGACTAAAACTTGCTTATTCTTTTTTAAATTCTCTTTTATTTTTTCAAAATAGACTAAAGTTTTACCAGAACCAGTAATACCTTGCAATAGAGTTACGTTAAAGTTTTCTCCAAAATTCTGAATATCTTTAAAACATTTTTTTTGTTCATCGTTTAATTTAAATTTAATTTTTTTATTACTTTTGTGTTTGAGTTTAAAATCTGAATTTTTAGATAACAATGTTTCATCTCCTAAAAACATCTTTAAAACCATTCCCTTAGGAACTAAATTATAAATAGAAAACCAATTAATGAACTGGATTAGTTTTTCGCTAAATGAAAATGGTTTGATTTCTATAATTTTTTTAAGTTGAAAATTTTTTTCAGTATCTTCTACCCTGTCCCACACTACCCCTATTTCATTTTCCTTGCCGAAAGGAACCTGAACTATAGAACCAACTTTTATTTTTTCAAATTTTCCAGATAAATAAGTATGTGGATGATCAAATATTCTTGGAATTAGAACAGGTACTTTCATGATTTTTTAATAAATCGTCTAAAAATGAATAGGTCTCTTATCAACCGCTAAAGCTGCTTCTTTAATTGCCTCAGTGTGGGTTGGGTGAGCATGGCAAGTTCTAGCAATATCTTCTGAACTCGCACCAAATTCCATTGCTAAAGCCATTTCAGCAATCATATCCCCACAATGAGGGCCAATGATATGAACACCTAAAACTTTATCTGTTCTTGCATCGGCTAAAATTTTTACAAATCCCTCTGACTCGTTGTTTACTTTCGCCCTGGAATTAGCAAGAAACGGAAATTTGCCAACTTTGTAATTAATTTTTAGTTTTTTTAAATCCTCCTCAGTTTTGCCAACAGTTGCTACTTCTGGAGAGGTATATATTACACCTGGAACTACGTCGTAATTTACATGGCCAGACTGTCCAGCTAATATTTCTGCGACCGCTATTCCTTCTTCTTCTGCTTTATGAGCCAACATTGGACCTTTAATAACATCACCAATTGCAAATATATTTTCTAATGAGGTTTGAAAATTTTTGTTTACTTCTATTCTTCCTTTCTTGTCCTTTTTAATACCTAGTTTTGTGAGATTTAAACCTTCTGTATAAGGTTTTCTACCAACTGACACTAAAACTTTATCACACTCTAAACTAGATTTTTTATTTGTTTTATTATCAATAAAATCAACCAAAACTTTATTATTTTGATTTTTTACAGACGTGACTTTATTTTCTAGTAAAAACTTAATTCCTTGTTTTGCTAAAATTTTCTGAAATTCTCTAGAAATTTCTCTATCCATTCCAGGTGTTATATGATCTAAATATTCGATTACGGTAACCTTTGATCCAAGTCTTGACCAAACTGAGCCCATTTCAAGACCAATATAACCACCACCGATTATTACCAAATTTGTTGGAACTTTTTCTAATGATAGTGCACCAGTTGATGATATTATATTTTTTTCATCTATATTTATTCCAGACAGAGAAACGGACGATGAACCGGTAGCAATAACAGTGTTTTTAGATTTGTACGAGGTTTTTTTGTTATCTTGATAAACTACTACATCATTTTTTGAAAATAATACTCCTTTTCCCTTTATATAAGTTACCTTATTTTTTTTAAATAAGAATTCAACACCCTTAGTTAAAATTTGGACTGATTTACTTTTATTTGTCATCATTCTATTAAGATTTAATTTTATATCTCCCGTTTCTATACCAATATTACTAAAATGATTTTTTGCTTTTGAAAAAAGTTCTGAAGAATTAAGTAAACTTTTTGAAGGAATACATCCAACATTTAGACAAGTTCCTCCAAGAGTTCCTCTGGACTCGACACAGGCAGTTTTAAGACCCAGCTGAGCAGCTCTAATTGCACACACATATCCACCTGGCCCACCACCTATTACTATTAAATCAAAATTTTTTTCCATTTCTTATACGTTCAAAAAAAGTCTTTTTGGTTCTTCAAGAAAGTCTTTAATATTTTTTAAAAATGACACTGCCTCTTTACCGTCAACAATTCTATGATCATAAGATAATGCTAAATACATCATGGGTCGAATTTTTATTTCACCATTTATTACAACAGCACGATCAATTATATTGTGCATACCTAATACTCCCGACTGTGGCGGATTCAGTATTGGAGTAGAAAGCATTGAACCATAAATGCCGCCATTGGTTATTGTAAAAGTTCCTCCTTGTAAGTCATTAATAGTTAATTTCCCATTTCTAGCTTTCTCACCAATAGTTGAAATATTTTTTTCAATCTCTGCAAATGACATCTCATCTGGATTTCTTAAAACTGGAACTACTAGGCCTTTGTCTGTACCGACTGCAAAACTTATGTTGTAATAATTTTTATACACTATTTCCTCATCTTGTATTTCAGCATTTATAGCTGGGTAATTTTTTAGTGCAGCAATACTTGCTTTAACAAAAAATGACATAAAACCTAATTTTACTGAATATTTTTTCTTAAACTCTTCTTGATAATTTTTACGTATTTCCATTATATTATTCATATTAACTTCATTGAAAGTTGTTAGCATCGCAGCATTATTTTGGGCTTCTTTTAATCTTTTTGCTATTGTTAATCTTAATCTGGTCATTTTAATTCTTTCCTCGGGACCATCTTTTGTCTTTTTAAAATTTGGGGATGGCTTAGTACCCATAAGATTAATCAAGTCCTCTTTTAAAACCATGCCTCTCCTTCCAGAGCCTTCTATTTGATCTAAATTAATGTTTTTTTCCTGGGCTATTTTTCTAGCAGATGGTGAAGCTGTTTTTATTTGGATTTTTTTTATTTTTTCAGTTTTATGTTCTTGATCTAAAATCAACGGGGTTTCTTCACTTTTCTCCTCGTCTAAAACTAGTGCTTCCTTGCCATTAGAGATTGGTTTATTTAGCTCGATTACTTCCTCAATTTTTTTTGGTTCCTCATCATAAATAGGAATACTTTTTTCTTTTTTGGGAGGTGGTGTATATTTTTTTTCTTTTTTTCCAACAATGGGATTTGCGTTGTTTTCGCCTACACTTCCCAAAAGGCTACCAACTTCAACAGTTGTGCCCTCTTTTACTGTAATTTTTTCTAATATACCGTCAGAAGGTGATGGCACTTCAACATTTACTTTATCGGTTTCTAGTTCTACAAGTGGTTCATCAGAAGTTACTTCTTCTCCCACTGATTTAAGCCACTTTGAAACTGTAGCTTCAGTAACCGATTCTCCTAACGCTGGAACTATTATTTTTTCTGACATTTAGTCGTTTATTACCTTTTCTAATATTTCTTTTTGTTCTGCAAGATGTTTATTAAGATTCCCTGTAGCAGGTGAAGCAGCAGCATTTCGTCCAACATATTTAACCTTTTCTCCTTTTACTTGAATGATATCTAGGGTTCTATCAATATAGTGTCGCGCAGTATTCCACGCTCCCATATTCTTTGGTTCTTCTTGACACCAAAAAAATTCGGCATTTTTATATCTTTTAAGTTGCTTTCCAACCTGTTTAACAGGAAAAGGGTAGAGTTGCTCAATTCTTAATAACACAATGCTATCGTTTTTTACCTTTTCTCTTTGCTCAACCAGGTCAAAATAAATTTTACCTGAACACATAACAACTTTTTTAATTTTTTTATCATTTTTCAAGGAAATAAGTTTGCTTCCTTTTAAATAAGCACCGTCCTCTAAAATTCTGTGAAATGAATTTTTTTTTGTAAAATCTTCAAGATTTGATATGCATCTTTTGTGCCTTAAAAGTGACTTAGGTGTCATGACTATAAGAGGTTTTCTAAAATCGCGATGCATCTGTCTCCTTAGCACATGAAAATAGTTTGCAGGTGTTGTGCAGTTGACTACTTGCAAATTATCTTGGGCACATAATTGTAAAAATCTTTCCAATCTACCTGAAGAGTGTTCAGGGCCTTGGCCTTCATATCCGTGAGGCAAAAGCATCACGAGTCCACTTGCTCTTGACCATTTAGATTCTCCTGATGCAATAAATTGATCTATAACAATTTGTGCACCATTAACAAAATCTCCAAATTGTGCTTCCCAAAGCACTAGGGTTTCTGGTTCAGATAGAGAGTAACCAAACTCAAAACCGAGAACACCTAATTCAGAAAGAAGACTGTCTATTACTTCAAATTTTTTCTGTTTTTTTGACACGTGGTGTAAGGGAATATATCTCTCATGACTATCTTGGTCTCTTAGGACTGAATGTCTTTGACTAAATGTTCCCCTGCCNGAGTCTTGNCCNGATANTCTTACAGAGAANCCNTCATTTAANAGTGTTGCNAATGCAAGTANTTCNGCTGTNGACCAATCAATTGGNTNATCTTGTGTAAACATTTTNTGCTTATTTTCAAAAATTTTNATNAANGTTTTATGAATATTAAAATTTTNTGGTAANTGNGTAATTTTTTTTCCAATATCTTTNAGATCTTCNTTTTTTACTCCAGTNANACCTCTTCTGTCTTTTCCTATTTCTGGTTTAAAGCGTGACCACACTCCGTCAAACCATTTCATTTTTACTTTGTAANCTTTTGCTCCAACAAANTCNTNNTTTAAAAAATCTTTGAATTTTTTCTTACTANTTTCAATTTCTTTTTNTGTAACTAAACCNTCTTTAATTAATTTTTGACCATAGATTNCTAAGGTTGAAGGGTGGTTTTTTATTTTTTTATACATCAATGGTTGAGTAAACGATGGNTCATCACCTTCGTTATGNCCAAATCTTCTATAGCAAACCATGTCTATAACTACATCTCTATTAAATTTTTGTCTAAACTCAGTTGCAATTTTTGCGCAGTGCACTACTGCCTCTGGGTCATCTCCGTTCACATGGAATATTGGTGCTTGAACCATTTTTGCTAAATCTGAGGGATAAGGAGATGATCTTGCGAAACGTGGTGCAGTTGTAAACCCAATTTGATTATTAACTATAATATGAATTGTTCCACCAGTATTGTGTCCAGGTAATCCAGACATAGCAAAACACTCTGCCACGACTCCCTGTCCAGCAAATGCTGCATCTCCATGAATTAAAACTGGTATTACTTTTTTTCTTTCCTTGTCTTTATGAAAAAATTGTTTTGCTCTGACTTGTCCGAGAACAACTGGATTCACTGCTTCTAAATGTGAAGGGTTATCTGTTAAACTTATATGAACTAAGTTTCCATCAAATTCTCTATTTGCTGAAGCTCCTAAATGATATTTTACATCTCCCTCGAAATCTTTTTTTGAAGTTATTTTTTCACCAAAAAATTCTTTAAAAATAGCTTTGAAAGGTTTTTGCATCATGTTTGCAAGCACATTTAATCTTCCTCTATGAGGCATTCCTATTTTAACCTCTTTAACTCCTAAATTTCCCCCTCTTTTTATAATTTGTTCTAATGCCGGAATTAGTGACTCTCCACCATCTAAACCGAATCTTTTTGTGCCTACAAATTTTACATGTAAAAATTTTTCGAAACCCTCTGACTCGATCAATTTATTTAGAATTGCTTTCTTTCCATTTAACGTGAATTTAATTGACTTTTCTTTACCCTCGATTCTGTCTCTAATCCATGTTCTTTCTTCAGGGTCTGACATGTGCATAAATTCAAATCCTATATTTCTACAGTAAGTTTCTTTTGCAATTGATAATATTTCTTGAAGAGATGCTGTCTGGATACCAAGAACTCCATCTAAAAATATTTTTTTTCTTAAATCTTTTTCTGAAAAACCATAACTTTCGGGTTTTAACTCTGAGTGTTTTTCTCTTTTTTGGAGACCAAGTGGATCAAGGTTTGAAATTAAATGTCCTCTTATTCTAAAAGCTCTTACAAGCATGTTTGCTCTTACAGAATTTTTTGCTGCTTGTAATGCATCACCTTTATCAGAAAAGATTTCTAAATTTCCATTCTTATATTTATTGACATCAAAATCATTTTCTAAATTATTTTTAATCTTTTTTTTTCTTGACCAACTTGGGCCATTTGCATTTTTTATAACTCCATCTTTTTCATCGTTCAATCCTTCGAAAAATATCTTCCATTCGTTTGGTATATTTTGAGGGTTAGTAAGATAATCTGCATATAATTCTTGAATAAACTGAGAACTATTTGCTCCTAGAAACGATGTTTTTTCAAATATATTGTTATTTTTTCCGTTGGCCATATTTATTAATTACTATAATAACACAAAAAAAGAATTTTTAATTATTAAGTTTTTCATAAATAGTTTTTCCNATATCAGCTGGNGATTTTGATATNGTAATATCTGCTGATTTCATAACCTCTATTTTNTCNTCNGCGCCTCCNTTNCCNCCTGATATNATTGCGCCAGCNTGTCCCATTCTTCTNCCNGGNGGNGCTGTCAATCCAGCTATNAAACCNACTGTNGGTTTTTTTACNTTAGANTTTCTTAAAAATTCTGCAGCNTCTTCNTCTGCNGANCCGCCAATTTCTCCNATCATNACNATAGAATGAGTATCCTTGTCTTTTAAAAAAAGATCTAGACAGTCAATAAAATTTGTTCCATTAATAGGATCTCCTCCTATCCCAATACAAGTTGATTGACCCAAGCCATTTTTAGTTGTTTGAGCTACCGCCTCATAAGTTAATGTACCTGATCTTGAAACAATACCTACAGAACCTTTCTTGTGGATCGAGCCTGGCATTATTCCAATCTTGCATTCCTCTGGTGTAATTATTCCTGGGCAATTAGGTCCGATAAGTCTACTTTTGCTATTTATAATTTTTTTTTTACATTCATCATATCAAAAATTGGTATGCCCTCAGTTATACAAACAATTAAATCAATTTCTGCATCAATTGCCTCAATAATTGCTGCAGCCGCAAACTTTGGAGGTACATAAATCATTGTAGCATTTGCTGATGTTTTTTCTTTTGCCTCAGCTACAGTATTAAAGACTGGTAGACCAAGATGGTTAGTACCACCTTTTTTTGGTGTAACACCACCAACTAGTTTAGTCCCATATTTTAAAGCCTGTTCCGAGTGAAAAGTTCCGTGCTTTCCAGTAAAACCCTGGCAAATAACTTTTGTTTTTTTGTTTACTAAAACTGACATTTATTTTATCGCATTCACAATTTTTTTCGCTGCATCATTTAAATCTGATGCAGATAAAATTTTAAGTCCTGATTTGTCCAAAATTTCTTTACCTTTTTGAAAATTCGTTCCTGCTAGTCTTACTACTAAAGGCACTTTAATATTAATCTCTTTCGCCGCTTCTACTACACCTTGAGCAAGCACGTCACATTGCATTATACCTCCAAAAATATTTATTAAAATTCCCTTAACTTTTTTGTCAGATAAAATTAACTTAAAGGCAGCAGAGACTTGCTCTTTGGATGCGCCACCCCCCACATCAAGAAAATTTGCGGGTTCTTCTCCATATAATTTTATTATATCCATCGTTGACATCGCAAGACCAGCTCCGTTTACCATACAACCGATAGATCCATTTAATTTAATGTAAGCCAGACCGAATTTACTTGCCTCTATTTCTGCTGGTTCTTCCTCATTCAGGTCTCTAAGTTTTAAAATTTCTGGTCTTCGATACATTGCATTAGAATCAAAGTTCATTTTTGCGTCTAAACAGATTAACTTTTTTTGTTTTGTAATAACAAGTGGATTAATTTCGATTAGAGATGCATCTTTTGAAATTAAAGTATTAAACATGGCATTTAACAAATTTTCAGCATCTTTTTTTTGATTGGGATCTAAAGAAAATATTTTAATAATACTTTGTATATCCTCATCAGTTAAAGATTTTTTAAGGTCTATCTTGGTAGTTAAAATTTTTTCTGGGTTATTATTTGCAACTGACTCGATGTCCACACCACCTTCTGTACTACTTATAAAGGCTATTTTTGAGCTTTCTCTATCAACCAGACACGATAAATAAAATTCTTTTTCAATATCATATGCTTCTTGTATATAAATTCTTTTAACTTTCTTTCCTTCAGGTCCTGTTTGATGTGTGACAAGAGTTTTACCAAACATTTTTTTAACTTCAGAACTAATTTCAGACCTTTTAACTAATTTTACTCCCCCAGCTTTTCCTCTTCCTCCAGCATGAATCTGAGCTTTTACTACTAGATTATCAGATTTTAAATTTTTTATTTTTTTATTTATTTCTTCTGGTGTAAAAATAACAAAACCATTTGTAACAGGTGCTCCAAATTCTTTTAATAATTCTTTTGCTTGATGCTCATGAATATTCATATTATTTTTGACATTTTATAATTTCGTGTGAAGAAAATCTATTCTCTACAATTGTTTTACTTTTAAAACATTTTTCAGTAAAGTAATTTTTTATGTTATCAAAAGGAATTTCATTCTTTTGGCTTAACAAGTAAATTACCTGAACTTTATTATCCTCGATATTTTTATTTACCATATTTTTATAAAATGGAAAATATTTATGGTTTTCTGTTGGGTGCGTATCATTCCCGAATAAATACCACCTATTTAAAATGTTTAAATCCTCTTCCAGAACTGTTGAAACAAAATGATAGTGGGTTATTACTGTTTTTTTTCGTTTATCTTTTTTTAAATATTCCAGTGACTCTTTTAGAAATAATAATTCCTCTTTAGGCTCATGATATGGGTTAAGCCACTTAAGATTTTTCATTTTTGCGTCTAGTATTTCTGCTTTTTGAGCATTATTTTTATTTATACTTTCTAAATCTAAAAACTTTCTATCGATGTTATATCTCAGATGATATTTCGATGTTACAAAACAAACCAAAAGAACAATAAAAATTTTAAAATAGTTACTAAGTTTTTTCTTCTCAATATTACATTGTAATATAGCTGCTAAGATTGGTATTAAACTAAAAATATAAATTTGATTGGCAGTTACTAATTGATTAAATACATAAGAAAAAGTTGATAAAATAAAAATTAAATTAACAATTTTAAGAAAATCTTTTTTCTTTTTATAAAAAAGTCTTATTGAAAAAAAAATAAGTGGAAATAAAAATATATTAATATATTTAAAATCAAATATGAGTCTTTTGAAAGTAAGTTGATCTTTTAAAGAAACATAGGCTCCAGGTTCACTTAAAATTCTTTCGCCTCCTAAAGATAACGGGAACAAGAAATACTGAAAAAAAAGATTTTCTATTGGTGTTTTAGTTGCGAATAAATATAAAAATAAAATTATGATTGATAATATTCCTCCAAACAAAAAATAAATAAGAGATTTAGAATAATTTTTTTTTGATAAAAAAAATAAAGAAAAAGAAATAATGATTAAAATGATGTAAGAACTAGGCGTTTGCATCGAGAAGAATGCTAAAAAGCATATCAAAGGTATTATGAACCACAATATTGGATTATTTTTTTTAATAGCGATGCAAATCAAAAAAATTGATATTAATGATAATACAAATGAATGTAGATAAGCGAATGGTGTTCCAGAAACTGGATAACATAAAGTTGCAAAACTAATAGTATAAAAAAAGGCATATAATTTATTTAATTCTAATTCTTGTAAGAAGTAATAAAAAACTAAAGAGGTCAGAATATTAAAAAAACATGCATGAACTACATAACTGTTCCAGCTTTTTCCAAAAACTAAAAAAAATATTGCTTGCATGTAATCTACGAATATTCCAGTGAAGGCCCAGAAATCTCTTATAGGCAGTTTATTTTGAAGAATACTGAATGACGAATCAAAAAATGAGAATGTATCGATAACCATAACTCCCATGTTTGCACTAAGCCAATTAATATAAAATGCGTAGATTGAAATTATGGCAATTAGCACATATGATTGAATGGATTTAGGAATTATATCTATGTTTTTAAATTTCATTTAAATATGTATGTTGTTTTAACACTTATTATTTGTGAATTAAATCTTTACTATTTAAAAAATAACTTATAAAGAGGGATCGATTTTTTTTGCTGAATTAAATAATTCTTCTACAGCTTTAACGGATTTTTTAAAATTATCTTTCTCTTGATCATTTAATTCTAGCTCCAATATTTTTTCTACTCCATTTTTACCAATTACAACCGGAACGCCAACATATAACCCCTTAACATTATATTCTCCATTTAGGTAGGCTGCACATGGTAGTGTTTTTTTTGAGTCTTTAATATACGACTCGGCCATTTCAACTCCTGAAGAAGCTGGAGCGTAAAATGCCGATCCTTTCTCCAATAATTTAACTATCTCTGCTCCCCCTTTTCTAGTCCTCTCTATTATAGAATCCAATTTTTCTGGTGTAATTTTTTTGTCTTTAACTAGCTGTGTTAAAGATTTTCCTTCAATAATAGTATGGTTAAGTGTTGGGACCATTGTATCTCCATGACCACCTAACACTAGGGAATTAATTTTACTTATTGAAATTTTTAATTCTTGTGAAAGAAAATATTTAAATCTAGATGTGTCTAATATTCCAGCCATACCAACTATCATAGAAGTTGGTAAATTCGAGTATTTTTGAAGTGCCATTACAATCACATCTAGTGGATTCGTTATACAAATTATAAAAGAATTGGGAGAATATTTTTTTATTCCTTCAGCTACTTGTTTGATAATTTTGAGATTAATACCTAAAAGGTCGTCTCTGCTCATACCTGGTTTTCTAGGAACTCCAGCTGTTATAATAATTACATCGGAATTTTTAATATCTTCGTAATTATTTGTGCCAATTATATTTGAATTAAAACCACTTACTCCTGATGATTGTGCAATATCTAACGCTTTTCCTTTTGCAAGTCCTTCTGCAACATCAAACAATACTACGTCGGCTAATTCTTTTAGGGCAATTAGATGAGCAAGAGTTCCACCTATTTGCCCTGCTCCTATTAAAGAAATTTTTTTTCTCATCTTTATTTCATTGTTGGCATTNTAAATTCTGGATCAGACTTTATNCCTGANGGCCACCTAGAAGTTANAGTTTTTANTTTAGTATAAAATCTAANNCCTTCAGGNCCATGCATGTGTTGATCACCAAAGAGAGATCTTTTCCATCCTCCAAAGCTATGAAATGCCATTGGCACTGGTATAGGAATGTTAATCCCAACCATTCCAATTTGAACATTGCTGGCAAATGATCGTCCGGTATCACCGTCTCTAGTAAAAATACTCACGCCGTTTCCAAATTCATGATCATTTACTAATTTAAGAGCCTCTTCATAGTTTTTTGCTCTAACAACTGATAAAACTGGTCCGAATATTTCCTCTTTATAAATACGCATATTCTTTGTAACTTGATCAAATAAACATCCGCCCATATAAAAACCTTTTTCATATCCTTGTAATTTTAGATTTCTACCATCTACTACCAGTTTAGCCCCTTCTTTAACTCCTATATCTACGTAACCTTTAACTTTTTCTAGATGGGCTTTGGTAACTAATGGTCCCATTTCAGATTTTTTATCTAATCCAGGTCCAACTTTAAGTGCTTCAACTTTTTTAGATAAGTTTTTGACTAATGGGTCTGCAATTTTTCCAACAGCGACAGCAACTGACTGTGCCATGCATCTTTCTCCTGCTGAGCCATACGCAGCTCCCATTAAACCGTTTACTGCTTGATCTAGATCAGCATCTGGCATTACAACACAATGGTTTTTAGCACCTCCAAGTGCTTGAACTCTTTTTTCATTTTTTGCACAGTTTTCATAAATATATTTTGCTATTGGAGTAGATCCCACAAAACTTACTGCTGAAATATCTTTATTATTTATTATTGCATCTACTGCTTCTTTGTCCCCATTGACTACATTAAAAACTCCTTTGGGTAATCCTGCTTCCATAAATAATTCTGCTAATCTCATTGAGCAAGATGGATCTTTTTCGGAAGGTTTTAAAATAAATGTATTTCCGCATGCAATTGAAATAGGGAACATCCACATTGGAACCATAGCTGGAAAGTTAAAAGGTGTAATACCTGCGCATATACCAAGAGGTTGTCGAGTTGACCAACTATCTACATTTGTTCCAACATTTTCTGTAAATTCTCCTTTTAAAAGTTGGGGGATACCACAAGCAAATTCAACGACCTCTAAACCTCTAATTAAAGATCCTTTTGCATCTTCATAAACTTTTCCATGCTCCAAAACTATTAGTTTTGTTAATTCATCTGAATTTTTTTCGATTAATTCTTTAAATTTAAAAAGTATTCTTGCTCTAGATAAAGGTGTCTTTTGTGACCAAGTTACAAATGCTTTTTTTGCTGCATCAACAGCAATATTAACATCATTAGTTGTTGCAAGATTTACTTCTGAATTTTGATCACCTGTAGCAGGGTTAAAAACTTTACCTTTTCTTTTTGAGTTTCCGTCAAACAGTTGGCCATTAACAAAATGCTTTATTACGTTCATTGCAATAATGCTTAATTAAGGTTTTAACTTGTTGCAAGCATTTTTTTTATAGATGCTATTGCTTTGGCTGGGTTTAAACCTTTGGGACATGAATTAGTACAATTCATTATTGTATGGCACCTATATAATTTTAACTCATCTGCAACTTTTTTAAGTCTAGCTTTTCTTTCTTCATCCCTGCTATCTGTAATCCATCTATAAGCTTGTAATAAAACAGCTGGTCCTAAATATTTGTCACCATTCCACCAATAACTTGGGCATGAAGTCGAACAACAAGCACAAAGTATGCATTCATAGTAACCGTCTAATTTTGCTCTATCTTCTTGGGACTGTTGAATTTCAACTGATGTTTTTTCCCCAGCTGTTGTTTTAAGCCATGGTTCGACAGACTCATATTGTTTATATAAAGTACTTAGATCACCAACTAGATCCTTAACTACCTTTAAGTGAGGTAAAGGGTAAATATTTAAATCTCCTTTAATATCAGAATGAGATTTTATACAAGATAAAGTATTAACTCCATCAACATTCATTGCACAAGAACCGCAAACACCATGAGCACAAGACCTTCTAAAGGTCAAGCTAGGATCTATTTCATTTTTAATTTTGAAAAGTATATCTAGAACTTTTGGTCCACATTCTTTAATATTTATTTCGAAGGTATCAATTCTTGGATTTTCCTTACTAGATGGGCTCCATCTATAAACATTAACTTTTTTGATATTTGTTGATCCTGATTTATCTTTATAATATTTGCCTTTTAAAATTTTTGAATTTTGAGGAAGGCTAAATTGAACCATTAATAAACTCTTTCTCTTGGTGGAAAATATTGTACATCATTTGTTAAAGTTTTTGAATGCACTGGTCTATAATCTACTTTTACATTATTTCCCTGTTGCCAGGCTAAAGTATGGGTCATATATTTTTTGTCATCTCTTTTTTTATAATCTTCTCTTGCATGAGCTCCTCTGCTCTCTTTTCTATGATAAGCTGAGTCTATTGTGGTCATTGCTTGCCTTATTAAGTTATCAAACTCCAAAGTCTCAACTAGATCTGTATTGAATAACAATGATTTATCTGTAACTGAAATATCTTCCATGCCCTCGAAAGGTTTTCTTATTTGATCCATTCCCTCTTTTANAGTTTTTTCTGTTCTAAAAACAGCGCATTTAGATTGCATAGTTTTCTGCATAGCTAATCTTAGCTCAGATGTTTTTGTAGAGCCATTTGAATTACGAAGCTTATCAAAACGATCTAAACACTTATCTGTTTCACTTTGTGATAACTCCTCATGAGGAGTTCCGGGCTTTACGAGCTCAGCAGCTCTATTTGCGGCAGATTTTCCAAAAACTACTAGATCGATTAAAGAGTTTGATCCTAATCTATTTGCACCATGAACTGACACACACGCTGCCTCTCCTATCGCCATCAACCCAGGGACTGTGGACTCTTTGCCATTTAATGTCAAAACTTCTGCTTTGTAATTTGTTGGTATTCCTCCCATATTATAATGTACTGTTGGAACTACTGGAATTGGATCTTTTCTTACGTCAACCTCGCAAAAAGTTTTGGCAGACTCTGCTATTCCAGGTAATCTTTCTTCAATAACTTTTGGGTCTAAATGATCTAGATGAAGATTCACATAGTCTTTATTTTTTCCTACCCCTCTACCTTCGTTGATCTCAACTGCTATTGATCTACTAACTACGTCCCTCGAGGCTAAATCTTTTGCCTTGGGAGCATACTTCTCCATGAACCTTTCTCCTTTTGAATTTAAAAGAAAGCCACCTTCACCTCTAACACCTTCAGATATTAATGTTCCAACTCCGTAAATCCCTGTAGGATGAAATTGAACAAACTCCATATCTTGTAATGGGAGACCTGCTCTTAAAGCCATAGCATTTCCGTCACCAGTACAAGTATGAGCAGATGTTGCGGTATAATAAACTTTACCGTACCCACCAGTTGCGAGAATAGTTATGTGTGATCTAAATCTGTGAATAGTTCCATCATTCAAATTCCAAGCTATTAATCCTTTGCACTCTCCNTTTTTCATTAAAAGATCTAATGCGAAATACTCTATAAAAAATTCAGTATTATGTTTTAAAGCTTGTCCATATAAAGTATGTAAAATCGCATGTCCCGTTCTATCAGCAGCAGCACATGTTCTTTGTACTGAGTCATTTCCATAATTTTTGGTCATACCTCCAAAAGCACGTTGATAAATTTTTCCTTCCTTTGTTCTACTAAACGGTACACCATATTTTTCTAATTCGATAACAGCTTTGGGTGCCTCTTTACAAAGGTGTTCGATTGCATCTTGATCCCCTAGCCAATCAGATCCTTTGACTGTATCGTACATGTGCCATCTCCAATCATCTTCTCCCATNTTTCCNAGNGCNGCNGANATACCTCCNTGNGCTGCNGANGTNTGNCTTCTNGTTGGAAANACTTTTGATATACATGCAGTTTTTAAACCTGCCTCTGAAAGTCCAACAGCAGCTCTTAAACCTGATCCTCCGGCTCCGAGAACTACAACGTCGTATTCATGATCTATAATTTTATATTTGCTCATAAAAATTAAATCTTAATTAAAAAAAATAATAATATTAATGTGATTATTATACTAAATAAAACAAGTAATCTATTTGCGGCATTTTTGAGTTTTAAGTTGTTAATATAGTCTTCAAAAACCTC
>NHIT01000023.1 GCA_002171925.1 Candidatus Pelagibacter sp. TMED196
GTTGGTGCATCTAGAGTTAGAGACATGTTTGAACAAGGTAAGAAACATGCTCCTTGTATAATTTTTATCGATGAAATTGATGCTGTTGGCAGAAGCAGAGGAGCTGGTTTAGGTGGAGGAAACGACGAAAGAGAACAAACTTTAAATCAGTTATTAGTTGAGATGGATGGTTTTGATACCAACGAGGGAATTATTTTAATTGCTGCAACAAATAGACCAGATGTGCTAGATCCAGCTTTATTGAGACCAGGAAGGTTTGATAGACAAGTTGTTGTTCCAAATCCAGATATTATAGGTAGAGAAGCTATTCTTAAGGTTCATGTTAAAAAAATTAGCACTGGGCCAGATGTAAAACTTAGAACAATTGCAAGAGGCACCCCAGGTTTCTCAGGCGCAGATCTTGCAAACCTAATAAATGAGTCAGCACTTCTTGCNGCCAGAAAAAATAAAAGAGTTGTTACTATGAGTGANGTAGAAGAGGCAAAAGATAAAGTCATGATGGGAGCAGAGAGAAGATCAATGGTAATGTCTGAAGAAGAGAAAAAATTAACTGCTTACCATGAGGGCGGTCACGCAATTGTCGCTTTAAATGAAAAAGTATCTGATCCAATACATAAAGCCACAATTATACCAAGAGGAAGAGCGCTCGGTATGGTAATGAGATTGCCAGAGAGAGATCAACTTTCTGTCACTAGAGAGAAGATGTATTCTGATATAGCTGTTGCAATGGGTGGAAGGATTGCAGAAGAATTAATATTCGGGTATGAAAAAATAACATCAGGAGCATCATCCGACATTGACATGGCAACCAAAATGGCAAAAAATATGGTGACTAGATACGGAATGAGTAAAGATCTTGGAACTATAGCTTATGGTGAAAANGAGGATGAAGTCTTTCTTGGAAGGTCAATAACTAGACAACAAAATATGTCAGAAGATACTGCAAAAAAAGTAGATGCAGAAGTCAAAAAAATTATAGATACTAGTTATGATAGAGCAAAAAAAGTTTTAACTGAAAAAATTGATGATCTCCATAAAATTGCAAAAGCATTATTAGTTTATGAAACTTTAACGGGTGATGAAATAAGAGATTTAATTCTTAAAAACATCAAACCTGAAAAATTATCAAAAAAAGAGGAAAATGATGAAGATAATGTTTCCTCAGCAATAGATTCTATTGGTCTAAAACCAAAACCAGCATTATAATACACTTAAAACATGAGAAAGTATTACACCAGGGCGTGTAATTTTTATCATGGAAGAGCCGCGACAAGTCTCATTAAAACAAACAAAGCTTTTCCTCTAAATGGTAAAAAAGATATTGCCTTTGACAAACTAGAAATTTTTTCAAGAGAAAAGGGTAAAGTTAAAACCAGATTAATTAATATTAAAGATATTAATACACTAAATAAAAATATAAAAAAAATTATTAAATATGATTTAACAAAAATTATATCAAGAAGAAAAAATTTCCTTAAAAATGTAAATTTTAACCATACGACAATTATGGGTGTATTA
Source organism: Candidatus Pelagibacter sp. TMED196 (assembly GCA_002171925.1). The sequence goes on from NHIT01000023.1 coordinate 1,519, forward strand.
AACCTTACCCCAGACAGTTTTTCGGATGGAGGAAAATTTAATAATAACCATAAAGCTCTCAAGCAAATTTCTAATATGGTTCAGTCAGGAGCAAAAATTATTGATGTAGGAGGAGAATCAACTCGACCAGGATCAAAAACAATAGACTCAACCACCGAATGGAAAAGGATTAAATATATTGTAGAAAATTTTAAAAAAAAATATAAAAAAATTTGTTTATCAATTGATACNAGGAAATCTGATATAATGATNAAANGTTTAAAAAATGGNGCAAACCTTATTAACGATGTATCAGGCTTCNCTTACGATCCATATACAATTCTAAAATTAAAAAATTANAATATTCCAAAAGTTTTACATCATATGCAGGGCACNCCAAATTCTATGCAAAAAAACCCTAGATACCAAAATGTATTATTAGATATTTATGANTTTTTTGAAAAGGAAATTTTNAATATATCAAATAATAAAAAAATAATTTTAGATCCAGGAATTGGTTTTGGTAAAACTTTGAAACATAATTTGACTTTAATTTCTAAAATATCTTTGTTTCATAGTCTTGGCTTTCCTATTTTGATAGGTACTTCAAGAAAGAGGTTTATTAATCAAATATCTGGAAATTACGACTCCGTGGATAGAACAGGAGGAACTTTGGCTTCAGTTCTTTTTTTATTATCTCAGGGAGTACAAATTTTTAGAATACATAACGTTAAAGAGATAAAGCAGGGAATTTTAGTATTTGAAAAAATAAATGAAAAATAAATACTTTGGAACTGATGGAATAAGAGGAACTGTTAATCAGGGAAATATAACTGGTGAAAAATTTTTTAAGTTTGGACTTGCGTCTGGGACTTATTTTAAGAATCAAAAAAAATCTAAACAGATCGCCATTATTGCTAAGGACACGAGGTTATCAGGGTATACCTTAGAGCCTGCGTTGGTGTCTGGTCTTGTATCTGGTGGTATGCACGTTTTTACTCTAGGTCCTTTACCAACAAATGGACTTGCTATGTTAACCAAATCAATGAAAGCTAATATGGGCATTATGATTACAGCTTCTCACAACCCTTACTATGATAACGGCTTGAAACTATTTGGTCCAGATGGGACGAAGCTGTCTGACAAAATTGAAAACAGGATTGAAAAATTAATAGATGCCAAAAATAAAAAACAATTAACAAATCCAAAACTATTAGGACGAGTTAAACGATTAGAAGATGGAAATGACAAATATATAAAGATANTAAAAAATAATTTTCCAAGTAATTTTAACCTCAAAGGAACAAAAATAGTTTTAGATTGNGCAAATGGTGCTTGCTATAAAGCTGCGCCTCAATTACTNAAAGAACTGGGCGCAAAAGTTATTTCTATTGGAGTTAAACCAAACGGATTAAACATAAATGAGAAATGTGGATCAACATTTCCCTCAAAAATTAAGACCGCAGTTAAAAAGCATAAAGCTAATGTTGGAATAGCATTTGATGGGGATGCCGANAGAGTAATCATGTGCGATGAAAAAGGNAAAATAATAGATGGCGATCAAATTATTGCAATGTTGGCTCGTCGTTGGAAATCNAAAAAAATCTTAAAGGGTGGTGTGATTGGAACACTTATGTCCAATTATGGCCTAGAAAAATTTTTGAACAATGAAAAAATAAGATTTTCTAGATCTAAAGTTGGAGACAGATATGTAAAAGAAAAAATGAAAAAGCTAAATTATAATTTGGGTGGTGAACAATCTGGACATATTATTCTAGGAAAATTTGCAACAACTGGTGATGGTTTATTAGTAGCTTTAGAAGTTTTATTTTCTTTAAGAAAAGGTAAAAAGGCTAGCCAACTATTAAAAGTCTTTAAACCTTTGCCTCAAATTTTAGAAAACGTGTTAGTTAATAATAAAAATGTTGTAAGTAAAATAAAATGTAGAAATGCAATTAAAAAAGCTAGCAAGTTAATGGGCCAAAAGGGAAGAATATTGGTTAGAAAATCTGGAACAGAGCCAAAAATTAGGATAATGGCAGAGTCATATGATAAAAGTTTAATTTTAAAATGTATTAAAATAGTAAAAAGATCAATTAAATAAAAAATTATAAAAATTGAAACCTAAATCAAAAATTCTAATAATTGCAGGATCAGATTCCTCTGGTGGAGCAGGAATTCAAGCTGACATTAAAACAGTAACAGCACTAGGTGGATACGCAATGACCGCTATCACTGCGATTACTGCTCAAAACACAATAGGAGTCAGTTCCATAATTCCTTTACAACCAAAAGAAATTGAAAAGCAAATTCTATTTACATCTAAAGACATTAAACCAGACGCAATTAAAATTGGTATGTTACACTCTTCAGAAGTGATTTTATCAGTTATGAGAGCTTTGAGGAAAGTTAAAACAAAAAAAATAATTTTAGACCCGGTTATGGTTGCCAAAGGAGGATTTAAATTAATTAATGACAAGGCGATTAAAACCCTTAAAGACAAGCTGATTAAAAAAGTTTTTTTAATTACACCAAATATTCCAGAGGCAGAAGTTTTAACAAAAACAAAAATTAGAAGCCTTGAAGATATGATCCATGCCGCAAACATTTTGCTCGAAACTGGAGTTAAAAATATTTTAGTTAAAGGTGGTCACATGAACGTAAGAACTATGCAAGATGTATTTTTAAATAGTAAAGAATTAAAGGTTTTTAAAAATAAGAAAATTATAACTAAAAATACTCATGGTACGGGATGCACTTTATCAAGTGCTATCACAACTTTTTTTGCATGTGGAAAAAGTTTAAATAAATCCTGTGAGCTTGGAATTAAATATGTTAATCAATCTATCAGGTCTAATCNNAACTATGGAAAAGGNCATGGNCCAATTAATCACTTGAGCTCAATNAAAATNAANAGGATGTTTAATTAATGAAAAATGTTGTTGTNGTNGGTTCTCAGTGGGGTGANGAAGGNAAAGGAAAAATNGTNGATTGGCTTTCAAGNGANGCAGATGTTGTNGTTCGTTTTCAAGGCGGTCANAANGCTGGACANACTTTAGTTATNGANGGANTTACTTANAAACTTAGATTGTTNCCATCTGGNATAGTTAGAAAAAATAAAATTTCANTAATNGGNAATGGAGTAGTTGTAGATCCATGGGCTTTGCTTGATGAAATTAAAGAAATTAAGTTAAAAGGTGTAACCGTTGATGAAAAAAATTTAATTTTGTCCGAGTCTGCAAATCTTATACTTCCTTTTCACAAAGAGATGGATGAAATTAGAGAAGATGCAGCAGGTAATGCCAAGATCGGAACAACAAGGAGAGGAATTGGCCCTGCTTACGAGGATAAAATTGGAAGAAGATCAATCAGGGTAATGGATTTAGTTTCTGAAAGTAATTTAGACCACAGATTAGAGACAGTTCTTATCCATCATAATGCAATAAGAAAAGGTTTAGGTAAGCAAATCTATAAAAAAGATCAGCTAAAGAAAGATCTTTTAAAAATTGCACCAGAAATTTTAAAATTTTCTAAACCAGTTTGGAAAAAAATCGATGAATACAAGTCAAAAGGCAAGAAAATATTATTTGAAGGTGCTCAAGGTATTCTCTTAGATGTAGATCATGGCACATACCCATTTGTTACTTCCTCAAACACAGTAGCCGCAACAGCTGCAACAGGATCTGGATGTGGTCCCAATACAATAAATTACGTTTTGGGTATTACAAAAGCTTATACTACTAGAGTGGGTGAAGGCCCTTTCCCAACAGAGCTTAAAGATAAAACCGGAGAGTTACTAGGAACAAGAGGTAAAGAGTTTGGAACAGTTACTAGTAGAAAAAGAAGGTGTGGTTGGTTTGATGGTGTTCTTGTCAGGCAGACAATTAAAATTTCAGGAATTGATGGAATCGCACTCACAAAATTAGACGTCCTCGATGAGCTAGAAGAAATTAAAATGTCTATTGCATACGAGTTAAATGGAAAAAAAATAGATTATCTGCCTGCAGCTGTGGACGATCAACTTAAAGTAAAACCTATATATAAAATTTTTAAAGGATGGAAATCTTCGACAAAAGGAATTAAAGATTTTGAAAAATTACCAGAAAATGCAAAAATTTATATTAAAGGGCTAGAAAAATTCATTGAAACAAAAATATCAAGTATATCGACCAGCCCAGAAAGATCTGATACAATTCTTATAGAAAGTCCTTTTTAACTTTTATTTTGCTGGCAGAAGATTTTTTGAGCTGCTTGAATTCAGCATCGCCTTTTGAAGTTTCTCAAATGCTTTTGTTTCAATTTGTCTTATTCGTTCTCTACTTATTTTGTATTTTTTACTAAGCTCGTCTAAAGTTTTTGGCTCATCTGATAGCTTTCTCTCTTGAATTATCTTTTTTTCTCTTTCATTTAAAATTTTTATAGCATCTTGAAGTAAAATTTTTTTCTCATCTAACTCTTGTTTTTGAGAAACATAAAGTTCCTGATCTAAATTGTCATCAACTATCCAATCTTGCCATTCACCTTTCTCATCAGATTTTATGGGATCATTTAATGATTTTTCCTGACCCATCATTCTTCTGTTCATTGAAATTACTTCATCTGATTTTACACCGAGTCTTTTTGATATCTCGTTAACTTGTTCTTTTTTTAAATCTCCCTCCTCACTCGGAGCAATTTGTTTTTTTATTTTTCTCAAATTAAAAAATAATTTTTTTTGTGCTGCTGTTGTTCCCATTTTTACTAAGCTCCACGATCTAAGAACATATTCTTGAATTCCAGCTTTAATCCACCACATAGCATAAGTTGCAAGTCTAAAGCCTTTATCTGGATCAAATTTTTTAACTGCTTGCATTAATCCAATATTACCTTCAGATATTAATTCACTTACCGGAAGACCATAGCCTCTGTATCCCATTGCAATTTTTGCCACTAGTCTTAAATGACTTGTTACAAGTTTGTGTGCTGATTTTAAATTTCCTCGATCTTTCCAATTTTTTGCAAGCATATATTCTTCCTCAGCATCAAGCATGGGAAATTTTTTTATTTGAGCAAGGTAGAGCGATAACCCACCTTCCCCGGATAATATAGGTAAATTTGATATACTGGTTTTCGTACTCATTTATATTTGTATATATATTTCTAAATAAAAATTTTTCAATTGGTTAATTTTTCAAGTATATCCAGTATTTTTTTAAAATCATTGGGTAATTTTGACACAAATTCAATTTGTTTATTTTTTGAAGGATGTGTAAACCCTAAACTCACTGCATGAAGAGCTTGTCTATCAAAACTCCTTAAAATTTCTTCAAATTTTTTATTTATCTTTTTAAATTTCGTTTTTTGTTTGCCGTATTTCTTATCTCCAATAAGACCATTGCCTTTATGTGAGAGATGAACTCTAATTTGATGAGTTCGACCAGTTTCCAAACTGCATTCTACAAAACTAATTTTTGGTATTTCATTATTAGCAAATACTTTTAATGTTTTATAATTAGTAACAGCTTTCTTTCCAGAAATTTCGCTCACTGACATAAGTTGCCTATTTTTTTTACTTCTCGAAATTAGTGTTACAATTTTGCCTTTTAAAGGTCTGAGCACACCCCAAATTAATGCAACATATTTTCTTTTTATACTATGTTGACTAAATTGATTTGAAAGTTTTACGTGAGAAGAGTTATTTTTTGCTACCACCAGCAAACCACTTGTCCCTTTATCTATTCTATGAACTATACCGGGTCTATGAATTCCATTTAAATCTGAAAGGTTTTTTTTATAATGATAAACTAGAGCATTAACTAAAGTCCCACTTTTATTACCAGCACCTGGGTGTACGACTATTCCGGCTGGTTTATTCAAAACTATTAAATCATCATCCTCATAAACAATATCAACTTTAATTTTCTCTGGCTTTATATATTCATTTTTAGTTTCTAAAATTGAAAACTTTATTTTATCACCAATTTTAACTTTTTGTGATGGCGAGGAAATAATTCTATCATTAATTGATAATTTTTTTGAAATAATAATTTTTTTTATTTGCGTTCTTGTTATGGTTTTAAGCCTATCGGCTAAAAATTTATCCAATCTAGAATTATTTCCTATTTCTTCAACTGAAAATGTTTTTATTTTAGTCATTTATAGTTTAAAACACCTATATGCGTTCGTAGCTCAACTGGATAGAGCGTCTGACTTCGGATCAGAAGGTTGAGGGTTCAAATCCTTCCGGGCGCACCAAGAAATCAAGCAATCCAATTTTTCAATTTATCCTTATTTTTGATAATATACCCAGGATAACTTGAGTCTATTTCAATCTTTTTAATTTTATATCCTCGACCCAACACATCTTCGCCCCTATTAATTCTTAATTCAATATTTTTCTCATTAACAATTTCCTCTTTATTAAACTCACCATGAGCAAAAGACTTTATTTTTTGTGATATATTTTTTACATCTTGAAGGTATGCAAAATGCCATCCACCCTCATCAATAATTTGAAGATTTTTTCTTTTATCTATTCTCCAAAATGGATACTTTTTAAACTTTAAATTTCTTAGCCATTGAGGTGAGATAAAATTTTTCCTAAGACAAATTTTAGAGCCATGCCAATTATTTTCATTTAAATTTAAAAGATTAAGCTTATACATGAACATTTTTTGCGAAAAAACTGCGTATTTATTTTTATCAAAAATATTTAATTTCTTTAAGTTTGGTATTTCATCAACATCAGATAAAATAATCAGGTCATTATCCTGTGATCTTTTTAAACCTTTAATAATAGAATTTCTTTGATGTTGCTCAACCAAAGACTCTCCCCCGGTATGGGGTTTTTTAATATTCTCAGGTGTATCGTCAACTTCTATATAAATAATTTTTTTTTGGAATTTTTTATATTTATTTTTATCAAAATGTAGTTTTCTAGAGAGACCCTGATGATTAACTGTGGACTCAACTATTACAAAAAAATCAACATCCTCATTCAGGATGTTAAATCTTAAATCAGCGATATGTTCCTCGTTAAAATATTGAAAACAGTCAAAAATTGCCATGATTTTTAATCAAAATAATTGTCTTGAATTTTCGTATAAAATTGGGAATAACTTAAATTTAGTGATTGAGATATTTCGTTCAAAAGTTTTATTTGCCCAGATATAAGCATTAAAGCAACAAATTCTTTTTCTCTTTCTTTAATTAATTTTTTTCCTGATTCTTTTGAAAAGTTTGGTATAAAAATCATGTCCATTTCTACAGGAGTTCTTGTTGCATGAGAGCCTATCTTCCTCCAGTCACAAATCATGTAACCTAGTTTTATTAATAAATTTACAGTTTCTGTCCAGCTAGGAACATTTTTGTACATTGGAAATAATTGGACTTCGCACTTTATTAACAAAGGTCTATAGTTTCCTAGTCCTTTTAAAATTTCTAATTCAGCTCCTTGAGTATCAATTTTTAAGTAGTCCAAATTATTAATTTTAATATTATTGAGACATGAAGATAATGTATCACATTCAACTGTTTCTGTTTTTGTTACTTCAAAAAGACTAAAATCTTTTTCTTCAAATCCATAAATCTTTAAAGCCATTTTGTCAGGTTCATACATTGATGAGCTACCAGGCCTGTTACCTAAAACATAAAGTTTCCGGTTACCCTTTGAACTCCAAAAACCTTTATTTATAATATGTTTATCACTTTCATTTTTTAATGAGTTACTTAATGGATCAACTAAGACTGCTTGGAAAAAATGATTGTATTTTTTTGGAAAAAAATCATCCGAGTTAAATCCTCCTTGAGCACCAATATCTAGACCAACTAATTTTTTATTTTCTAAAATTTTATTAATTTCTTTTTGAAAATTGTAGACATTATTTGAATTAATTTTTTTTTCATTTAGGAAATTTATGGCTCTTGTATTTCCCTTAAGAAACTGCAGAATTTTATATATAAATGGAAGTATTATTTTTGTTATACTTCCGCCCACTCTTTTAAAAAGCATTAAATTTTTTTATTTCCTTGTAAAAGTTGCAATCCCAATTTTTTTCCCCTCGATAACAGATGATGAGCAATGTAGATGTGATCTGTCAAAAATTAACATAGATCCAACCTCCCATTCATAAATTATTTCTACCTCTAAACCTTTTAAATTATCTATGTTCTCGTGTTTTAAGTACTTTTCATGAATTTTTTTATCAAATGGTTTTTCCCCATATAATTTTAAATGTTCTGATGACCTTTTATTTTGACCATAACTTAAGTTTTTCTTCTTTAATTCTTCTGGGTCCTGGGTAAAAGAAGTCGATCCACCATAGTATCTATTTTTAAAAATTACAGTGCTACCTACTGGTGTGAGAGGAATTAAACTCTGTTTGAATATCTGGTTCTTTATCTCAAAACCAGCATCAACATGTAGACCGATTGGAGCGTAGCTTTCTTGGATAAGACCATAAATATCTTTACCACCTTCATCCTTGAGGTTATCCATTTTAAAATCTCCAATTTCTTTTGCAAGTTTTTGGCAAAATAGTTTTTCCAAATCTTGGTCGTAACCTTGAAGCCATCTCTTTTTTATAACATTTTGTTTTTTATTATGAGTTGTAACTGGCAGCTTCTCATATAGTGTCATAAATTTTTCAATTTCACTTTTACTATAAATATTTTTGATAACTTTGGGAGCTGATTCAGTCTTTTTTATCTTTTCAATTTTTTCATCCATGATCTTTCATTCACCCATGTTAATGAGTGTTCCTCTTACTTTTGCACCTAAAAAAGAAGCATAAAAAATTACTACACCTAAAATAAAGTAAACTATAGATATAGATATAGATTTAATTATGTCAAAATAATTCACATTTCCAGTTATCAAAATACTTCTCATTTCCTCAAATATATGAACCAAAGGTAGCCCATTTGCAATAATCTGTAATGAATTTGGAAGTATCTCTATTGGGTAATAAATACAGCCTAATGGAGCCAAAAAAAATAAACTTGCCCAGGCAATATTTTCAAATGATGGACCAAACCTTAATAATCCTGAAGTGACCAAAAGACCCAAAGTAATTCCAAAAAGATATAAGGCCAATAATAGAAACAACAACGGTAAACCTAATTTAAAAACTGATACACCAAATAGAGGTATCGCTATAATTGCAGCAGGCACCATTCCAATTAAGGCTCTAAGAATAGCTGTAAACGTAAGAGAAGCTACAATTTCACTTAATTTTATAGGCGCAATAAATAAATTAGTAAAATTCCTGCTCCAAATTTCCTCTAAAAACATCATATTGAAACTAATACTTACTCGAAACAAGAAATCATATAATATCGCTGCAGTTAAAATTATACCAACCGTATTGCTATAATACTCGGAATTCATTGTAAAAAACTTTGAAATAAAACCCCAAAGAAAAATTTGAACAGTTGGCCAATAAATTAAGTCGATAATTCTAGGTAGAGAATTGCTAATTAAATACATATGCCTTAAACCTAAGGCATAAATTTTGTTAAAATTCATCTCTGCTCCTAGCCAATTTTAGAAATGTCTCTTCAAGATTGTTTCTTCCATGTTTGTCTATTATTTGTTTACATGTACCTCTGTCTATAATTTTTCCATTCTTCATCATAATAATACTATCGCAAAGTCTTTCGACTTCAGCCATGTTATGTGATGCAAGAAGTATTGTTACTTTATTTTTACTCCTGTAGTTTTGAATATAGCTTCTAACAAAATCTCCTATATCAGGGTCCAAACTTGCAGTAGGTTCATCCAAAAGTAAAATTTCAGGTTTATTTATTAAAGACTTTGCTAATGAAACTCTATTTTTTTGTCCAGATGATAGTTCTCCAGTTTTCCTTTCAAAAAAATCTCTAATATTTAAATCTTCAGATATTTCGTCAATTCTCTCTTTTCTATTTTTTATTCCATAAAGTCTGCTGTAAACTTCCAGATTTTGTCTAACAGTAAGTTTCTTTGGTAGCTCAATATAAGGAGAAGCAAAGTTAATTCTTGCTAAAATCTCATCCCGTTTAAAAGTATCCAAATTTTTATTATCAATAATTATTTCACCGCTTGTTGGTTTAATGAGACCCAAAATCATTCCTATAGATGTAGTTTTTCCACAACCATTCGGTCCTAATAAACCAAGCGTTCTATCTTTATCAATTTCAAAATTGATACCGTTTACTGCAAAATTATTATTAAATTTTTTTTTTAGGTTTTTAATTTGTACGAACATTTAGTTTGCTGCTTTTTCTAGCCTATCATTTATAGCTATTCCTATTTTACTTTTTGGAATTTTAAATACTTTAATTTTTTTAAACCCTTTCTTTTTAATTTTTCTCAAAGTTATATATAAGTTTCTGGCCGCTTCTTCCAGACTGCCTTTCTTACTTAAATTAAATATATTTTTTTTATTTTTATACCTTTTGCCAAAAACTATACATGCGGCTATATCATCCATTTTTTTGCAGTTTAATTCAATTGGAATGCCAGGAGAGTAATGTTTTTTAATCATACCAGGTGAGATTACTTTATTTGATTTATTTGAAAAAAAAACTTTTTGTTTTAAAATTTCACTAATTTCTTTACTGCTTATTGCACCGGGACGTAGAATTTGTATTTTTTTATTTAAATTTATTACAGTTGACTCTAATCCAATTTTACATTTTCCCCCATCTAAAATAAAAGAAAGTTTTTCACCGAATTCATCCAAAACGTCACTAGAACATACTGGACTAACCGCAGATGATAAATTTGCGCTTGGAATTGCTAAAGGAAATTTTAAACTACCTAATAATTTTCTTGTAATCGTATTTTTTGGAAATCTTACTGCAATAGTTTTTAAATTTGCATTTGCTAAAGATGAAATTTTTGAATTTTTTCTTTTTTTCAAAATATATGTAAGTGGACCGGGTGAAAATTTTTTATATAGCTTTAAAAACTTTTGGCTTACAAAAGCATCTTTTTTTAATAATCTAAGGTTGTAATAATGAATTATTAGCGGGTTGATCCTTGGTCTTTTTTTTAACTTATAAATTTTTTTTACTGAAGTATTGGAATAGGCATTTCCTGCTAGTCCATATACAGTCTCTGTGGGAAGGCCAATAATATTGTTTTTCATTAAAACCTTTTTTGCTTTAACTAAATTTAATGAAGAATTTTTATAGATATTTTTCATTTTAAGATTATTATAAATTCAATGAAAAGGAAAAATATTCCAACTGATATCAAAAGTAAATCATTAAACGAAACAAAATCAGAAATATCAGATATTCTTGAAAGATTAGAAAACAATAAAGTAGATCTTGAAGCTTCAAAAAAGGATTATGAAAGACTTCTAATCTTAAATGACCATATTGACAATCTCTTTAAAGAAAAACTTAATAATATTAAATCTATTGAATTAAAAAATAAAACTTCTTGATACAATGTTGAGTCAGATTAAAAAAAATTCAAAAAGAATAGACGAATTTCTTAAAAAATATTTTAATAATCAAGAGTATTCTAATCTAATAATACCAATGAAATATGGAATCCTCTTTGGAGGCAAAAAAGTTAGATCGACTATAATTTTAAACGCAGGAAAAATTTTAAACATCAAATCAAAGAACTTAATAAATATTTGTGCGGCAGTTGAGTGTATTCATTCATATTCACTCATTCACGATGACTTGCCATGTATGGATGATGACAAGTTAAGAAGAGGTAAACCATCGACTCATGTTAAATTCGGAGAGTCCACAGCAATACTTGCGGGAAATTCCTTATTAACTTTAGCTTTCGAAATAATTGCTGACAAAAATCACAATATCAAACCAAGTAAAAAAGTTGAACTTATAAAAAAATTATCTGAATGCTCAGGTCATACTGGTATAGCTGGAGGTCAATTTCTTGATTTGAGTTATGAAAAAAGAAAAATAGCAAGTTCAAATATTATAAATATGCAAAAAAAGAAAACAGGCAAATTATTTGAATTTTGTTGTTTAGCACCCGCAATAATTTCTAATAAAAATAAAAAAATTAAAAAGGATATGAGCTTTATTGGTGAGGAATTGGGTTTTTTATTTCAAATTGCTGATGATCTACTAGATGTAAAGGGTAATAAAACTTATGTTGGAAAACCAGTTAATAAAGATAAAAAAAAAGGTAAATCGACTCTTATCAATTTAATGGGGTATAATAAGACATTAAAGTTTGCTTTAATGAGAAAAAAAATGATAATTGAAAAATTAAAAAAATATGGAACAAAATCTAAAGAGCTTATAAATATAACTAATTTTATATTAAACAGAAGTTATTAATGAATGAAAAATTATTAGACAAGATAAATTTTCCATCTGATTTAAGAAAATTGAAAAAAAAACAATTAAATCAGGTTTCGGAAGAATTAAGAACAGAGTTAATAGAAGTGGTTTCAGAAACGGGTGGGCATTTAGGTGCTGGTCTCGGTGTTGTTGAAATGACAATTGCACTCCATTACGTCTTTAATACTCCAAAAGATAAACTCGTATGGGATGTTGGGCATCAATGTTATCCTCACAAAATTATAACTGGAAGAAAAGAAAAAATAAGAACTTTAAGAAAAGGTGGCGGGCTATCAGGATTTACCAAAAGATCTGAAAGTGAATATGATCCTTTTGGTGCAGCACACAGTTCAACTTCAATTTCCTCAACACTTGGAATGGCCACAGCAAAAAAATTATCAAATGATAATAATAATGTAGTTGCTGTCATAGGAGATGGCGCGATGAGTGCTGGCATGGCTTATGAAGCAATGAATAATGCAGGAGCAATGAAATCTAAATTAATAGGGATATTAAATGATAATGACATGTCAATAGCTCCACCTGTAGGTGCTATGAGCAAATATCTAGCTAGACTGTTATCCGGTAAAATTTATTTTAGTTTAAGAGAGACAATAAAATTAATTATTTCAGCTTTTTCAAAAAGATTTTCAAAAAAAGCTGGTAAGGCAGAAGATATGCTTCGAAGTATGGTAACTGGTGGTACACTATTTAACGAGCTTGGTTTTTATTATATAGGCCCAATTGATGGTCATGATGTAAATAATTTAGTGACTATTTTGGAAAATGTAAAAAATTCTAAATATGATGGCCCAATTCTTATTCATGCTTTAACAAAAAAAGGCAAAGGATATAAACCAGCAGAAGAGTCAGGTGATAAATATCATGGGGTTTCAAAATTTAATGTAATGACAGGTGAACAGTCAAAAGGCAAATCAAAAACTCCCTCTTATACTAAAGTTTTTGCGAATACTTTAATTAAGCATGCTCAAAATGATACCAAGATCGTTGCAATTACTGGAGCTATGCCGTCTGGAACTGGACTAGATTTATTCGAAAAAAAATTTCCTGAAAGAATGTTTGACGTTGGTATTGCAGAGCAACATGGCGTTACCTTTGCTGCCGGATTAGCAACCGAGGGATATAAGCCTTTTGCTGCAATATATTCTACTTTTCTACAAAGAGCTTATGATCAAGTAGTCCACGATGTTGCGATACAATCTTTGCCAGTTCGATTTGCAATTGATAGGGCAGGGTTAGTTGGTGCTGATGGGCCAACTCATGCAGGATCATTTGACATTACTTACCTATCAACATTACCAAATTTCGTAGTTATGGCAGCAAGTGATGAAGCAGAATTAGTTAGAATGATAAATACATCTGTAAATATTAACGACAAACCTTCAGCTTTTAGATATCCCAGAGGAAATGGAACAGGAGTTGAACTACCTGATATTAAAGAAATTTTAAAAATTGGTGAAGGAAAAATTATTTCGCAGGGTAAGCATATTGCAATTCTTAACTTTGGTGCAAGATTAAATGAATGTAAAAAAGCTTCAGAGGTTTTAGAAAAAAAAGGTATCACTACAACAATTTTTGACGCAAGATTTGCAAAACCACTTGATGAAAAAGCTATTATAGAACTAGCATCGAGTCATGAAGTTATTTTGACTATCGAGGAAGGCTCAATAGGAGGTTTTGGATCTCATGTTTCAAAACTATTATCCGAAAGAGGATTTTTTGACAAAGGTTTAAAATTTAGATCAATGTTTTTACCAGATAAATTTTTGGATCAAGATACACCTGAAAAAATGTACAAATCTGCTGGTCTAGATTATGAGACCATGGTTCAGAAAATTGAAAGCACTTTAAATTCTAATATTGTTATTGCTAAAAATAAGAATCTTTCTTAACCACACTGAGCTCTATTCATTAAGAAGTGATCTAATATTACACAAGAAAGCATTGCCTCACCTATTGGAACAGCTCTAATTCCAACGCACGGATCGTGACGACCTCTAACCGATATTTTAGTATTTTTACCTTTTTTATTAATTGTTTCACGGCTATTGATTATAGATGAAGTGGGCTTTACTGCGAATGATGCAATAATTTCTTGACCAGAAGATATGCCACCTAAAATTCCACCTGCGTTATTACTTTTAAATTTAATTTTACCTGATGAAGATCTTATTTCATCAGAATTTTCTTCGCCTGATAAGTAAGCCGATGACATACCTGCACCTATATTTACCCCTTTTACCGCATTTATACTGATCAGTGCGGCAGCGATATCAGTATCTAATTTCGAATATATAGGAGCTCCTAATCCTGCAGGAACACCATTCGCCCTTAATTCGATAATTGCACCACAAGACGAACCAGATTTTCTAACAGCCATTAAATACTTTTCCCACAATTTCACTGATTTTTTATCAGGACAGAAAAATGGGTTGTTGTTTATTTCTTTATTATTCCAATTATTCCTGTCACAACCCATCAAACCTAACTGTATAACACCACCAACTACATTGAATTTTTTCCCAATTATTTTTTTAAGAACTATTTTTGCTATAGAACCAGCGGCAACTCTTGATGCAGTCTCTCTTGCAGATTGCCTACCACCTCCTCTAAAATCTCTAATCCCATATTTTTTAAAGTATGTGAAATCAGCATGTCCTGGTCTGAATTTATTTTTTATAGACTCATAATCTCTTGATCTTTTATCCTCATTATGAATTATCAATGAAATTGGGGTACCAGTTGTTTTACCCTGAAATACTCCTGATAAAATTTCAACTTTATCAGACTCTTTTCTCTGAGATACAAACTTCGAATTTCCAGGGCGCCTACGGTCCATATCTTTTTGAATATCTTTCTCAGATAAGCCAATATTTGGTGGACAACCATCGACAATACAGCCAATAGCGGGACCATGTGACTCACCCCAAGTAGTAAACCTAAATATTTTTCCAAAAGTATTAAAAGACATAGATAATTAATGTATAAATTATTTCATATAAATTATGAATCAAAAAAGTGGCCAAAATTCGTTAGGTTTAGATGCTTGTTTTGAAGACGAGCAAAATCCTATTGTTTTGTTTAAAAAATGGTTCGCAGTTGCTGAAAAAAGCGAGATTAACGATCCAAATGCTTTATCATTAGCAACATCAACTTCTAGAGGTATGCCAAGTGTTAGGATGGTTTTACTAAAAGGTTTAAGTGAAAAAGGTTTTGTTTTTTATACAAATTTTAATAGTAAAAAAGGGAATGACCTTAAAAAAAATCCTAAAGCATCAATGTGTTTTCATTGGAAAAGTTTAAGAAGACAAATAAGAATATCAGGCACTGCTGTAGTTATAGATGACAAAGAAGCAGATGATTATTATAACTCGAGAGCCTACGGAAGTAGAATAGGAGCCTGGGCGTCTTCTCAATCCGAAATTATGAATAAAAGAAAAGAGTTTGTAGATAAAATAAAAGAATATGAAAACAAATATCCAGATCAAAAAAAAGTTCCACGCCCGCCTCACTGGTCAGGTTGGAGAGTGGAACCAGAAAATATCGAATTTTGGTTAGAGATTAAAAATAGGATTCACGAAAGATTAAATTACAGAAAAGAAAATGGAAAGTGGATGAAAGAAATACTTTATCCTTAAAAAGATCTATTTAAACTAAATCCTGTTAAATTTTGTAAAATTTTTTTTTCATGTGATTCTTCAAACATGCCCAATGCATCATAAGAGACATTAACAAAATATTCTGCTCTTTTAAATGTTGTTTCAAGAGCACTATATTTTTTTATTAATTGAAGTGTTTCATCAAAATCTTTTTTCTCTCTTTTTTCTTTCTTAAAAATATTACTTAGAAAAGCTCTCTCAATCACATTTGATTTTTGAAAGACAATAATAATTGGCAATGTAACTTTACCTTCAAAAAAATCTTTACCTATTTGCTTTCCAAAAATTTTTTCTTTAGAAAAATAATCTAATGCATCGTCAGCAATTTGAAATGCCAAACCAAGATTTTTTCCATATGACTCTAGTGCATCTTTTTTTTTTATTTCTAAATCAGAAATGCACGCACCTACTTTAGTTGCAGCAGCAAATAGAGCGGCAGTTTTTAAATTTATTATTTTTATATAATTTTCCTCTAAAAGGTCTGCCTCTCCTTTATGTTGAAGCTGTAAGACTTCACCCTGAGCAATCTTAGATGATGTTGAAGACAAAAGTTTTAAAATTTCTAAATCCCCATCGTCTACCATCATCTCAAAGCATCTACTAAGAAGATAGTCACCAACTAAAATTGAAGACTGATTTCCCCAAATTGCATTTGTGGTTTTATTCCCTCTTCTAACTTTACTTTCATCTATCACATCATCATGAAGCAATGTGGCACTATGAATAAGCTCAACACATGCAGCTAAGTTAATATCTCTTTTGCCATTTAAATAACCTCCAAGTTTTGCAGATCCCATGGTTAATAACGCACGGATTCTTTTTCCACCAGAGTTAAGATGGTAATCACTCATTTTTTTAATAAGATCCACGTTACTATCAAGCTTTGTGTTTATAAGCTTTTCAACAGACCCAAGCTTTCCATCTAAAAGATTTTTTAAATCTAAGTAGGCTGAATTTACAGATTTTTTAAGAGGTATTACTGATCCCATTTTTCAATTATATACTCTAAAAAATTATAGTTTCATACATCTGTGACGCACTTCAATTTCAACCGAGGGTAGCGTAAAATATATTTATATTTTTATTTTAAGTGCTGATATAAGAAATAAAACTAATCTTAATCATATGTTTTCTTTATTTAAAAAAAAGATAATAATTCCACATGTCAGACTGACAGGTGTTATTGGTTCTGCTGGAAGGTTCCGACAAGGGATAGATTTTTCAGGACAACAAGAGATTATAAAAAAAGCATTTTCATTTAAAAAGGCAAAAAATATTGCAATTTCAATAAATTCGCCTGGTGGTTCACCGGTTCAATCTCATTTAATTCATGATTACATAAGACAGTTGGCGGAAAAGAATAAAAAAAAAGTTATAGTTTTTGCTGAGGACGTTGCTGCTTCAGGGGGCTACTTAATAGCATGCGCAGGCGATGAAATTTATGCTAATTCTAGTTCTATAGTTGGATCTATTGGTGTAATTTCAGCATCGTTTGGCTTTCAGGATGCAATAAAGAAAATTGGAATTCAAAGAAGAGTGTATACAGCTGGAAAGAATAAAAGCACCCTAGATCCCTTTAAGGAAGAAAAAGAAGAAGATATTCAACGAATTAAAAAATTACAGCTGGAGTTACATTCAGACTTCATTAATTTAGTTAAAAAGAGCAGGGGCTCAAAATTAAAAGATGCAGAAAAAAATAATATTTTTACAGGAGAATTTTGGTCAGGCTCNGCTTCTTTAAAACTAGGTCTAGTTGANGGAATTGGNAATGCAGAACAAATNTTAAGAGAAAAATTTGGAGAAAATATTGNAATAAAAAAACTTGAGAAACCGAAAGGGTTTATTGCAAGAAAATTATCTTCNTCATTTGANAACCAAATTGATAGTATAGCAAATGCTATAGAAGAAAGAGCGATGTGGCAGAAATACGGTTTATAAATGCCAAAACAAATAAAAAATAAAAATAACTCTTTTACATTTCAAGATGTTGTTTTTAATTTACAAAAATATTGGAGCAAATATGGTTGCGTTATACTACAACCTTACGATCTAGAAGTTGGTGCAGGCACTTTTCATCCAGCAACTACCTTACGTTCTTTAGGACCGAAACCATGGAAAGCTGCATATGTTCAGCCATCAAGAAGACCAACAGATGGAAGATATGGAAAAAACCCTAATAGACTTCAACATTATTATCAATTTCAAGTTATAATCAAACCTTCCCCAAAAAATATTAAACAAATTTATTTAAAAAGTTTGTCAACTATCGGAATAGTGCCCAAGGATCACGATATCAGATTTGTAGAAGATGATTGGGAAAGCCCAACTCTCGGTGCAGCAGGGCTCGGTTGGGAAGTCTGGTGTGACGGTATGGAAATAACTCAATTTACATACTTTCAAAAAATGACAGGGATCGAATGCAAACCTATATCTGTTGAACTTACCTATGGTTTAGAAAGAATATGTATGTTTGTTCAACAAAAAAAAAATATTTTTGATATTGACTGGAATAGCGAAGGTGTAAAATATAANGATGTTTATTTACAATCGGAAAAAGAGTTCTCAGCGTACAATTTTGACCATGCTAATACAGATTTTTTGCTTAAAAATTTTGAAATAGCTGAAAGTGAATGTAAATCATTGTTAGAAAAAAAACTTTCTCTTCCAGCGTATGATCAATGTTTAAAGGCAAGTCACATATTTAATTTATTAGATTCCAGGGGGGTCATATCAGTTGCTGAAAGAACAGGGTATATAAATAGAATAAGAGAACTTGCAAAAGGATCAGGATCAGTTTGGTTAAGTAGTCAAATAGAAAATTAAATGTCAGAATTATTCATTGAATTATTTAGTGAGGAAATTCCATCTAACTTACAAATTAATGCAAGAAAACAGTTAGAGGATCTATTAAAGCAAAATCTTTCTTCATCTAACCTCAAACCTAATATTCTCCAGGTATTTTCTACACCAACTAGGCTTACAATTAATGTCACTGGATTACCTGAAATAATTAAAATTCCAGCAGCAGAAATTAAAGGACCTAAGATAGGTGTTCCCGAAAGTGTTATTAATAATTATGCAAAGTCTAAAAACTTAAATGTAAGCGACCTGCAAAAAAAGGAAACTGAAAAAGGAACTTTTTATTTTGCTAAAGTAAAAGAAAAAGAAATAAGCACTGATAAAGAGCTTGAAAAAATAATACCCCAAACTCTGAAAGATATTAATTGGAAAAAATCAATGAAATGGTCTGATTTTGAGCTGAATTGGGGCAGACCATTAATATCTATATTGGCTATTTTTAATGAGAGGTTGCTCAAATTTAATTTTGACCATTTAGAAACGGTCAATTTTACAATGCTAGAAACTGAAGATCAAATAAATCAAGTAAAAGTCAAAACTTTCGATGATTATCTTAATTTATTAGCACAAAATGAGATTATTTTAGACCACAATAAAAGAGAGAAATATATTTCAAAAAAAATTATCTCAATATGTAAAAAAAAATCCTGTAAAGAAATTATAAATCATTCCTTACTCATAGAAGTTACCAATCTTGTAGATAAACCTAATATAATTACAGCAACTTTTGATAAATCCTATTTGGATCTACCTAGAGAAATAATTAAATCAACCTTACAAACTCACCAAAGGTATTTTACTTTAATTGATATAAAGGACAGAATGCTTAATGAATTTATTATAGTAGCAAACAATAAAGATAAAAAAAAATTAATAAAAACTGGAAATGAAAGAGTTGTCGAGGCAAGATTGTCAGACGCTAATTTTTTTTGGAATAGGGATAAGTCATTTAATTTAATCAAACAAATAAATAAATTAAAAAAAGTAGTTTTTTATGAGAATCTAGGGTCAGTTTATGACAAAACTCAGAGATTGAGAAAAATGGCATATTTTATTTCAGATCAATTAAATATAAATAAAGAGAAATTAGAAATAGCTGCATCAGTATCAAAATCTGATCTAGTATCAGATCTCGTTTCTGAATTTCCTGAGCTTCAAGGAGAAATGGGAAAATATTTTGCGCTCAACCAAGGTTTTGAACAAGATGTTTCAAATGCAATAAGTGAACACTATTTACCTACTGGTAACTCATCAATTATCCCAAAAAAACCTATTAGTTATTCTTTATCAATTTTGGATAAATTAGATAATCTAGTAGGTTTTTATTTGATAAATGAAAAACCAACA
>NHIT01000024.1 GCA_002171925.1 Candidatus Pelagibacter sp. TMED196
ACTGCTACCGCCGTATTACCAGCAGATACAGTTGAGGTTAAGGATATTGAGATAGCTTTAGCCGCATCTAAAGTAATCAGGGAATACCTTAACAAAGAAGGTATTAAAAATGACGAAATCAATAAAGGAATGAATGTTTATGTAGATAAAGTTTACGGTAAACCTTTTAATAAAAAAAAGAATAGTGAATGTAATAAATCTACTTACGATCTAATTCCGGGTTCAAAAGAAAAGATAGAAAAACTATCTAGAACNATTTACCAAGGTTAAATAAANACAATGTCTNTAATAGAAAAATTNGTTAAANTAGTAAATGAAGGNGATACAAATGGTGCTAAAGANGTTATGCACGANGATTTTAAATTCTTNATGCACTCATCTGGAAAGACTTTGTCTAAAGATGATGTNGTTAAATGGGTTGGAATGAAAGATGTTAAGNTAGATAAACATAGAATTCTTTTTGAGAATAATGAAGTTGGATTTATGCACGCNTTTGCNAGTTATANTGATGGTAANAAAGAAGCNGTTATGTCNTATTACAAGTTTAAAGANGGAAAAATAGTTCACCAAGAAACTGGTGCTACNAAGCTTCCAAAATAGATTTCAAATTTACTTTTTTAAAATTCTACNNTCAGCTANNTTGCCCTTATTGATACCNTCTTTAATNGTNTANTCAAAGGTACCNTTGGCGCCTTTATGAACAGCTTTGATTTTANTTTTAAAAAGAGTTTTTTCTTTTTCTTTTTNAACTCTTTGTCTNGCAAAGCTTTCAAGATGTTTGGTATCTCTCATTGANTCNNTATACCTTAAATGANTCTCCNCAACCACAACGTTCNGTTTCGTTNGGATTTTTNAATACAAATTGTGAGGAAAACTTATCTTTCTTATAGTCCATTTCGGTTCCTAANAGGTACATTACTGCGTTNGCATCAATNAANACTTTAACCCCTTTATCNTCAATAACTTCTTCGTTTTTCTTTGCNTCTTTNGCATACTCCATCANATAAGACATTCCTGCACATCCNCCAGATTTAACNCCNACTCTAACTCCAATAGNNGTNTTGTCAGCTTTTGACATTATNTCTTTAATTCTATTTGCGGCGTTNTCGCTTAATTTAATTACCTGTTCACTCATAAATTTAATTCTAATTTGGCNGCTTCNGACATTTTNGATTTNTCCCATGGTGGNTCCCAAACTAAATTTAANTTAACATCAGAAACNCCCTTAACNTTCATTATATATTCCTTTACCTGTTTTGGCAAACTATCAGCTACAGGGCAATTAGGTGTTGTTAAAGTCATATCGACTTTTACACTATTTTTTTTATCAATTTCTATCTTGTATATAAGACCTAGCTCATAAATATTTACAGGTATTTCAGGGTCATAGACTTTTTTAATTTCATTAATAACTTTTTCTTTTAAGTCTCTCATATTTTATTTTTCTGTATTAACTACCTTTTTATTATCTTCTACAGCATGTTTAAAAGCGTGCCATGCCAATGTAGCACATTTAACTCTCATGGGAAACTTCTTTACCCCCCCTAACGACATCAAAGTTGTACTTTCGCTATCAGTCAAACTATTGACGCTCAATTTTGAACCATCTTTCAGTAAATTTAAAAAATCTTCTAAAATTTTTTTTGCTACATTGAAATTTTTTCCTTTAATTACCTCTGTCATAATAGAGGCTGAAGCTATCGTTATTGCACAACCCTCACCTTCAAATGATATATCTTCTACTTTACTTTCTTTATTTAGCCTCAAAAATACATGTACCTTGTCTCCACAAAGAGGGTTATGACCTTTTGCATCCTTGTTGAAACCATCACATCTATTTTTATTTCTCGGTTTTGTACCATGATCTAAAACTATTTCTTTATATAATTCTTTTATATCCATTTTAATTATTAAATATTTTATTACATTTTTTTATCGAATTACTTAAAATATCTATATCCTCTTTTGAATTATAAATGCCCAAAGATACTCTAGCCGATGCAGGTATCCCCATTTTTTCATGAAGTATTTGACAACAATGATGGCCAGCTCTTATTGCTACACCATCCTCGTCTAATATTGTTGCAATATCATGTGGATGAATACCTTTTATGGTAAAGGAAATTATTGATCCCCTATCTTTTGGCTCACCAATAATTTTTACTGAGTTATTTTTTTTTATTTTTTCTAAACCATATTCTAAAATTTCTTTCTCATGTTTCATGATTTTTTTTATTCCCACATCATCTATGAATTTGATAGATTCAGAAAATCCAACTACCTCTGCAGTTTGTAATGTTCCTGCCTCGTATTTTGTTGGACTACCTGGAAATGTAATATTATCTTTTTTAACTTCCTCTATCATACCGCCACCACCTTGGTATGGAGGCAAAATATCCAACCATTTTTTTTTAGCATAAAGAATGCCAACACCAGTTGGTCCATACATTTTGTGGCATGAGATTGCATAAAAGTCACAACCTAATTCTTGCATGTCTAATTTAACATGCGGTGCGCCTTGGCAGCCATCAACTAGAACTGGAATTTTTTTCTGTCTTGCAAGATCAACGACTTTTTTAATTGGCAATATTGCTCCAGTTACATTCGATATATGAGTAATGGCAATAATTTTTGTTTTATTAGTAATTAATTTTTTAATCTCGTCAATATCAACTTCTCCTTTGTCATTGCATTTAGCAAACTTTATAAGTGCTCCTTTCTTTTCTCTGATAAAGTGCCATGGAACATAATTTGCGTGATGTTCTAATTCTGTTATTAAAATTTCATCACCACTTTCAATAAATTTTTCGCCATAAGTTGACGCAACTAAATTTATAGCCTCTGTTGCGTTTTTGGTAAAAATAATTTCCTCTCTGGACTTTGCGTTAATATATTTCCGCATAAGGTCTCTCGTTTCTTCAAAACGATTTGTTGCTGTTACTGCTAGTGAATGAACACTTCTGCCTACATTTGAAAATTCTTGAGAATAAAATTTTGAAATTCTATCAATTACAACTTTAGGTTTTTGTGATGAATTTGCACTATCAAGATAAACCAACCGTTTACCGTTTATTTTATTTTTAAAGATTGGAAATTTTGATTTAATCTCTTTAGTATCCATGTATTTGAAGTTCTATTTTATTTTCAACAAATTTTCTTAAAGTGCTACTTTTAATATCACTGATTATTTCATTTAAAAATCCATTAATTAAAAGCTGTATCGCTTCCTTCTTGGTCAATCCTCTTGTCATTAAATAGTGAATTGAGTTTTCATCAATACTTCCTGATGTTGATCCGTGAGAACATTTCACATCATCAGCATAAATTTCTAGTTCGGGTTTAGAATTAAATTCAGAGTTATCATCTAAAAGTAATGCTTTACTTAATTGATATGCGTTTGTTTTTTGAGCAATATCTTTGACATAAATTTTTCCTTGATAAATTCCTTTGCCTTCCGAATCTAAAACATTTTTGATTTTTTGATAACTTTTACAATTAGGAACCAAATGATTAACTTTGGTTTTAATTTCTTGATGTTCATCATTATCTAAAAAAAGAGCAGCTTTAATCTCACATTCAGAATTTTCACCCTCTAAATCAATATTAATATCCTGCTTATTAAATTTTAAACCAGAAGAAAAAATATAGCTTGAAAAATAAGAGTTGGATTTTAGTTTATTATTTGAAAACTTATGGAAGTAACCATCGCTTTTGCCAGATTGAATACAAATATTTTTATATTTCGAGTTTTCAAAAAGTATTGTGCTATCATATGAGTTATTAATAAACTTATTTTTTGACTTATTTATTGTGTAATTAATAGTATGCAATTCTGAATTTTTTCTGATGACTATTTTGTTTTTATTATTAAGTATTTGGTTCGAAAGATCTTCCGTAAAAAGATTATAAATAACTAACACTTTTTCAAATTTATATCCCTCTTTAACTTCTAAATAATATCCATTATTTGATAAAGCATGGTTTAAACAAATAAATGGGTTTTTGCTTTTTTTTTCAGAAAATTTTTCTTCATGATAATTAGATATTTTTATTTTACTTTTATCCTCAAATTTAAACTCACTTTTAATTAGTTTGCCGTTAACTAAAAACATATAGTTATGATCAAAATCTTTTATTAATTTAATATCTGTATCTTTAGAGTTTGAATTATCTAAATTTAGCTTTTTAAAGTTTTTTGAAAATATTACTTTAGTATCTGAAAACTTCCAATCTTCCTCTTTTTTGCTTGGAAAACCTGTACTATTAAATGCATTTAAATTTTCTATCCTAAAAATTTTGTCATCATTGTTTAAAATATTTATTTTATCAATTTCGTTAGAATCGATTTTAAAATTTTCAATCATTTAATTTATTTTTTTATAACCTTTTTTTTCTAACTCTAATGCAAGTTCTCTAGTTCCTGATTTGATTATTTTGCCATCTGATAAAACATGAACATAATCTGGTTTAATATAATCAAGAAGTCTTTGATAATGAGTTATAACTAAAAAAGCTTTATCTTTATTTCTTGATAAATTAACACCATCAGAAATAGTTTTAAGTGCGTCGATGTCCAATCCAGAGTCTGTCTCGTCTAAAACAACGAAATTTGGATCTAAAATTTTCATTTGGAGAATTTCATTTTTTTTCTTTTCTCCTCCTGAAAAACCTACATTAAGTTGTCTAGAAAGGATCTTTTCATCAATGCCTAATTCCTTTGATTTTTCTTTAACTAATTTTAAAAAATTAACAGTGTCGATTTCTTTTTGGCCCCTAGCTTTTCTAATAGTATTTAAAGAAGTTTTAAGAAAATTATTTGTATTAACACCGGGAATTTCTAACGGATATTGAAATGCTAAAAAAATTCCTTTTTGTGCTCTTTCTTCTACTGATATAGCACTAAGATCTTTGCCTTGATATTTTAATTCACCCGTTATTTCATAACCACTTTTTCCAGATAAAATATTTGCCAAAGTGCTTTTGCCAGACCCATTTGGACCCATAATTGCATGAACTTCTCCGGGATTAATTTTTAAATTTAAACCTTTAAGAATACTTCTGTTGTTAATCGATGCTTTAAGATTTTTAATTTCCAACATTTTTTAATTTACCTATCATAATTTCTATCATTTCATAAAAACCCGTTTTTCTACTCATGGTCAGTAACTCGTCCATTTTAATTTTTTTAAAATCGTTTGCAGTAATTTTTTTTGCTTCCTCTATTGGTAAAGAATTAAAAATATCAATTAAAATATAGGCATACCCCGCTGAAACCATAGCCTTACTCCAAGATTTAAAGCGTCCATTTTCATAATCTACGAATAACTCAAACTGGCAGCTTTTTACTTTATTTTTATCTGTTCTTCTTTCTTTGCTTAGAGGGTCCTCATTCAATTTTTCACCCAATGATATAAGCCATCTATAAACTTCTAGACTTTCTATAGCCTTTAAAGATTCAATATTGTTTTTGTACTCGTTAAGTTTGATATCTAGTTTCATTTTATTTCTTAAATAATGTATTAGGATTTTTCATAGTTTTTATTTCCATACAATTTCCATTTGTGTCCTCTAGGAACATAGTCTCTTGTTCGATATCTTCACCTTCAAATCTTATATACGGTGGGTCTATAAACTTGATTTTTTTTTTAATAAGCCTCTCTTTTAATTTTTTAAAAGTTTCAGCGTCTAAATGAACTCCAAAATGTGGAACAGTGACATTACCCATATCTACATTGTGTCTTTCACTTATATTTTTTTTACTAGGATCTGTTGCATGCAATGTTAATTCGTTTCCCCAAAAATTAATATCCGCCCACGCATCTGGATATTTAAATTCTGCATTACCTCTGCTACAACCCAAAGTATCACAATAAAATTTTATTGCTTTATCCAAGTCTCCTGCCGGTATAGCTAAATGAAATCTATTTTCCATTAACCCACGCTTCCCTCTAAACTAATACCAACTAATTTTTGAGCCTCTACAGCAAATTCCATTGGTAATTGTTGTAAAACTTCTTTACAGAAACCATTTACTATTAAACTTACTGCCTCTTCCTGGTTAAGTCCCCTTTGATTGCAATAATATAATTGTTCCTCATTTATTTTTGATGTTGTTGCTTCGTGCTCAACTGTTGAGGATGAATTTTTATTTTTAATGTAAGGAACGGTATGTGCTCCACATTTATTTCCCATAAGAAGTGAGTCACATTGCGTATAATTTCTTGAATTTTTTGCTTTTCTAGATATATCAACTAAGCCTCTGTAAGTGTTATCAGCTTTCCCAGCTGATATTCCTTTTGAAATAATTTTACTTTTTGTATTTTTTCCTAGATGGATCATCTTTGTCCCGGTATCTGCTTTTTGATGATTATTAGTTATAGCTATTGAATAAAATTCTCCAACAGAATTGTCTCCTTGAAGTATACAACTTGGATATTTCCAAGTTATAGCTGAACCAGTTTCAACTTGTGTCCATGAGATTTTTGAATTTTTTCCACGACAAGCTCCTCTTTTAGTTACAAAATTATATATTCCTCCAACTCCATCTTTGTCGCCAGGATACCAATTTTGAACTGTAGAATATTTTATTTCTGCATCATCTAATGCTACCAACTCTACGTTTGCGGCATGTAATTGATTTTCATCACGCATTGGTGCTGTGCAACCCTCAAGATAGCTTACATAACTACCCTTATCAGCAATTATTAATGTTCTTTCAAACTGGCCTGTTTCTGAAGCATTGATTCTAAAATAAGTCGAAAGCTCCATAGGACATCTAACGTTTGGCGGTATATAAACAAAAGAACCGTCTGTGAAAACTGCGGAATTAAGTGTTGCAAAATAATGATCAGTAATAGGTATTACCGAACCTATATATTTT
This sequence comes from Candidatus Pelagibacter sp. TMED196, assembly GCA_002171925.1. The sequence goes on from NHIT01000024.1 coordinate 6,881, forward strand.
CTTACCAAGTCCGGATGTTTTTGTATTGCTTCAGATATTGAACAAAAAATTATTCCTTTTTTGGTAAGTTCTTCTTTATATGTTGTTGCTACAGATACTGAGTCGAATACCGCGTCTACAGCAACACCGCTTAGTTTCTTTTGTTCATCTAAAGGAATTCCAAGTTTTTTGTATGTTTCGATTAATTTAGGATCAACTTCGTCGAAACTTTTTGGTTTACTCGAAGCACTTTTAGGTGCGGAATAATAATATAAGTCTTGATAATTTATTTTAGGATATTTTGGTTTTTGCCAATTTGGCTCTTTTAAGTTTTTTAATCTACTAAAAGCCTTAAGTCTCCAATCTAACATCCATTTAGGTTCATTTTTCATTTGAGATATAAATTTTATTGAATTTTCATTCAGACCTTTGGGAGCTCTTATATTCTCAATATCAGTTGTGAAACCGTATTTATATTCTTGATTGGTATTTATATTTTGATTTTTCATCTAGTTAATATTTAAATTTTTTTTTCTACAAGATCACTTAAACTTTTATTGTCGAAGAAGTTATTAATGTGTTTTTCTAAATCGTCCCAAAGATTATGAGTTATACACTTTACATTTTTTCCATTGCAACCCTTTTTTGACTCTTTTTTGCACTTAAGGGTTTTTATCTCTTCATCTACAGCAGAAATAATATACGATATTTTAATTTCTTTTGGATTTTTTTCTAAAACATAACCGCCATATGAACCTCTGCTACTTCTTACTAATTTTTTATCTTTTAGTTTTGAAAATAATTGCTCTAAATACGATAGAGAAATATTTTGCCTTAAAGCTATATCATTTAAGGAAACTGGCTTTGCTCTCTGGTTCGACGCTATATCGGCCATTGCCATAACTGCATAACGACCTTTTGAAGTAAGTTTCATTTTAGTACTAGTTTATTGCACTTTTTTAGTTATTCCCACTAAAATAGTCAACTTCATAAAAAAATAATTTGTCGCTGAAAAACATGTTATAAATCTATTTTTTTTTGAAAATAATTATCATTATTAAATATGAAACAGAAAAGTATTGAAGTTTTTTTACCAGGGCCCTCAGGCCGGCTTGAGGCAAAATATTATAAAAATGAAAAAAAAGGTTCTCCAATAGCAATTGTGTTACATCCTCACCCACAATATGGAGGCACAATGAATAACAGAGTTGTTCAAGAAGCTTATAATGTTTTTGTCAAAAATGGATTTTCAGTTTTGAAATTAAATTTTAGAGGTGTTGGCAAAAGTGAAGGTACGTTTGATAACGGTCAAGGAGAGCTTTCTGATGCTGCATCAGCGTTAGATTGGATTGAAAGAGAAAATCAAGACTATAGTCAATGTTGGGTTTCAGGTTTTTCATTTGGATCCCTAATATGTATGCAACTAATAATGAGAAGGCCTGAAGTCACAAAATTTATTTCAATAGCACCACAACCTAATGTGTACGACTTCACTTTTTTAGCTCCATGTCCAACATCTGGTCAAATAATTTACGGTGAAAAGGATGAACTTGTATCTAAAGAAAGTATTGTTGAATTAAATAATAGATTAAAAAATCAAAAAGGAATTGAGGTTGACTTTTCCGAAATTAAAAATGCTAATCATTTTTTTTCAAATAAAGAAGAAGATTTAAAAAAAATAATGAGCACATACGTTAAAAAAAATACGGAACTTATTTAAATTTAATGACAGTACCTCCTGTTAATGGTTTAGAACAACCGGTCGTATCTGGAAAAGATATTGGTTCATTTATCAAAGATCTTATAGCTAAATAAGCAAATGCTTGGGATTCTACAAAGTCTCCATCGACACCATAGTCATCAATTGGTTGAAGTACAATATTTTTTAAAGTTCTATTTTTAATTTTATTTAATAGAGTTTTATTTTTTCTTCCACCCCCGCAAACTAAAACCCTAAAAAATTTTTCTCTTACATTGGATAAAAGCGTAAATAAAGCTGCACCTATGATTCTTCCTGTAAAGTCTGTTAAAGTTGCAGCTCCATCTTCTAAAGATAATCCTCTTGCGAAAGAAACATCAAAGTCATTAACATCTAAAGACAATGTTTTTTGATTAGGCCTATTTGAGTAAAGTTCTTGGGCTTGCTCAAGTATAATTTCATTGGTTTTGCCAATCGAAGCAAGTTTGCCATCTTTATCAAATTTTTGATTTGAATTTTTTCTTACCCAAGAATCTATCAAACAGTTTCCGGGCCCTATGTCTCTACTAGTAAAATCGAAAGGATAATAATTTCCAACAACTGTAATATTCGAAATACCACCAATATTAAGAACACAGGAAGGAACATCTATTTTATTTTGTTTTAAAATTAACTGATGGAAAATAGGTGTTAATGGTGCTCCCTCCCCTCCATTTTTTATATCGTTTTGTCTAAAATCGTAAACAATATTTTTTTTTATTAATTGAGATAATAAATTTCCATCACCAAGCTGCCGCGATATTCGTTCTTCTGAATTGTGCAAAATAGTTTGCCCATGAAAACCAACAATATCAATCTTGTTTTTTTTTAATATCTCATTTGTTACTTTGACATGAAACATTGTAATTATTCTTTCTAAGCTTTTAAGATCGTCAGAATAATTTTTTAAATCTTTAGAGGAATTTATTTTTTCTTTTAATAGATGTATATTATGGTAAATTTCTTGATCATACTCGTAATATTTGTTTAAAATTACTTCATATTTTGATAGCCCATCAGATTTTATTATTGAAGCATCCACGCCATCTCCAGATGTTCCGCTCATTAAACCCAAAGATGTATATTCTTTATTCATATTTATATTTATTTATAGTTATTTTTGTATAATAGTAGACTCTAAGCATAAAGTTGTATGAAAAACACCTTTTTATCAGAGATGAATTCAAGGGGTTTCCTTAATCAGTGTACTGATTTGGAAGGCTTAAAAAAAATATTAAATCAGAAAACTATTAAGGCATATATAGGATTTGATACTACAGCTCCAAGTCTTCATGTTGGAAGTTTAATGCAAATCATGATTTTGAGGCTTCTGCAAAAATATGGCCATCAACCGATTGTTTTATTAGGTGGTGGAACAACATTAATTGGAGATCCATCAGGAAAAGATTCAACCAGAAAAATTTTAAAAGAAAAAGAAATTAAAAATAATATTAAAAGTATTAAAAAAATTTTTGAAAAACTACTTAATACAAAAAATAAGAAGACCAAACCAATTTTTGTTAATAACTATGATTGGCTGGGTAAACTTAAATATATTGATTTTCTGAGGGATGTTGGAAAACATTTTACAATTAATAAAATGCTTACTTTTGATAGNNTAAAACTTAGATTNGATAGAGANCAATCTTTAAGTTACACNGAGTTTAATTATATGATTTTACAAGCNTATGATTTCTATCAACTNCTCAAAAAANATGATTGTGTTTTNCAATTAGGCGGTTCTGATCAGTGGGGGAATATAGTCAATGGTGTAGAACTTATTAGGAGGATTATGCAAAAAAATGCCTTTGGTTTGACCACCCCACTAATAACTTTATCCTCAGGTATAAAAATGGGTAAAACCGAAAAAGGTGCTGTATGGTTAGATGAAAAAATGTTCACGCCCTACGACTATTGGCAATTTTGGAGAAATACATCAGACGAAGATGTAGAAAAATTTTTAAAATATTTTACAGAGGATGATATTGATAGTTTAACAAAGCAAATTGAAAATGAAAAAGATATTAATAAATTAAAGATTTTATTAGCAAATAAAGCAACGACTATTCTACACGGATCTAAAGCTGCAAAAGATAGCGCTGAAACTGCCAAAGAAACCTTTGTCATGGGGGGGTTGGGCAAAAATATTCCTGAAAAAAAAATTGAAAAAAAAATTATTTCACAGGGTATAAATATTATAGAATTAATTTTCCTAAATAATTTAGTTCAATCAAAAAGTGAAGCAAGAAGGATTTTAAAAAATAATGGGGTTAAAATAAATGATATAGTAGTTAATGATGAAAAAAAAATTGTTAATACAGAAGACATTCAAGAAAATAATCTTATTAAATTATCTATCGGAAAGAAAAACCATATTAAAGTTAAAATTATTTAGCTTCTTTTTTCTTTGCATTTTCTAAAGCCCTTGTAATAAATCGGGGTGTTAATGTTTTAATTGGATTTACAGTAGTTTTAAGGTCATTTGGTAATCCTTTAACTTTGAAACTAATTCCGAATACACCTTCACCGATTTTCTTGCCAATTAAAATATCCCCAACTAACGGTATTTTTGATATTAAATTATTTAAAGTTTTTGCAGGAACAAGTGTGCCTCTTAGACTTACTAGGCCACTTTTTTTTTCTACATAACCATCGATTAATATGGAAATAGATGGGCCAATCATAAAAATCTCGTCGATTTTCACTAGTGACGAGTTAGTATTATATTTGGCTGATAAAGTATCAAAGCTAATACCTTCTCCTTTTAAAGTATCAGTTAGACCTTTTAAATCAGCAAGTGATAATATTTTTGCTAAAGCAGGTGCTTCATTTAATTTAAAATTGTTAATACTTAAATTGTTTGTTGAAATATCATTACTGAAAGTAGATGTGAAATTTAAATCTCCACCCTCTAGACCTTGAAAAAATTTGAAATCACTTAACAAAGGAGCTGCTATATCTGAATAAACTTCTAATATTTTTTCGTTAGTATTTGTATTTTTTTTTAAAGAAATATCTAGATGCTCATTTTCGCCGAAATCACTTTTTGCTGAAATTTTTTCAAAAGAACCTTTGTTTATCTTTCCAACCAAACGAAATTTATTTATTGGGAAACTTGTGCCCTTTAAGATATTATTCAAGTCTATTTCTATACTTTTAGATATTTTATTAATAAATGAATTTTTTTTATTATCCTTAGTTAATTCTTTTAAAAGGTTTTTTGCATCAAATACCCTGCCTTCAATTAATATATTTTTTTTATTGAGGATAGTAAAATCATTATTTAATTTGCTATCTATATTCGTTTTTATTGAAATTTTATTAAAATTAATCAAATTAAAATTTTTATCCAAAATTATATCTTTAATATCAAATTTGTTATTTTTGTCTGATATAGATAAATCACTCAGTAAGATTTCTTTTTTTTTATTAATAGTTAATTTGGCTTTTACTTTTTGAGAATCAACTTGTGATAAATCGTAATTCATAACAGTTATATTAAGTAAATCTTGTAAATTTTTAACTTCAAAGTTTATATTGATATTTTGAATATTCTTTTTTTGTACAATGTCAATTTTGCCGTTTAAAAATTCATTTTTTTGATTTTTTTTATTGATTAAATTCCAGCTCATATCTGCAAAAAGCAGGGATCCTCGTCTATAAGAAAAAGTTGAGATTAGATTTTTGATTTCATATTCTTCAGAAATTTTTATATTAAAAGAATTTAGATGTCCGTTAATTATATAATTATCTTTTATTTTGAAATTTTCATCGAATTTTAAATTTAAATTTTCAATTTTAAATTTGCCATTTTGTATTAGTTTTAAGTTTTCGTTGTTAATATTAATTTTTTTAAATAAATGTTTACTTTGGTTAAAATCTAAATCTTTTGTCGATAATGTAATATCATTAATAACAATCTTTTTTTTTGTTAAAAATTCTAAGTTAATATTAGTTTTTAGTAAACTTAATGGTATATCTGTTTTTAAATAATTTAAATTTGGATTTATAAATTTAATAAATAAATTTAGATTTTTTGGATCTAATTTAATTGTTATTTTTTCAAAACTTAAAGATATATTTAAATTTTTTTTTTTTATTTCGGTTTTTATAATTTTATTAAATTTATCTGTCTCATGACCAAAAAAAGTAAGGTAGGATATTAATACTAAAATAGTAAATAATAAAAATAATAAAGTAGAAAATATGGTCTTTCTCATTAACTCTTTGTCCTGAAAATTGAACCTTCTATAAATTTATCTATATTCCCATTTAATACCGAGTCTGGATTAGTATCTTCAATGCTGTATCTTAAATCTTTAACTAGTCTATATGGTTGTAACACATATGATCTAATTTGATATCCCCATCCTATATCTGTTTTTGAATCTAATTCCTTTTTATTTTTATCTTCTCTTTTTTGAATTTCATTTTCGTAAAGTCTTGCTTTTAACATTTTAAAACACGTTTCTTTATTTTTATGTTGTGATCTTTCGTTCTGACACTGAACCACAATTTTTGAAGGTAAATGGGTTATTCTTACAGCGCTGTCAGTAGTATTGACATGTTGACCTCCTGCACCACTAGATCTATAAGTGTCTATTCTTAAATCCTTTTCATCTATAATAATATCAATATCATCGTTTACACACGGATAAACCCAAACACTTGCAAAACTTGTATGACGACGTGCGCCAGAGTCAAATGGTGAAATTCTTACTAGTCTGTGAACACCAGACTCTTTTTTCATTAATCCGTAAAGATTAGTGCCCACAATCTTTAGCACACAAGACTTAATTCCTGCTTCATCACCTTTATGTTCGCTTATCATACTGTACTTGAAGCTTTTTTTATCAAACCACTTAAGATACATCCTTCTAAGCATTTCTGCCCAATCCTGGCTTTCTGTTCCGCCTGCTCCAGCATGAATTTCTAAATAAATATCTAGATTATCATCTTCTCCCGATAGAAAACATTTAATTTCGAATTCCCTTATATCAACCAAAATTTTAAGAGTTTTTTCACGACAATCTTCTAAAATCAAAGAGTCACTTTCTTCCAATCCTAATTTGTACAATTCTTTTAAATTTTGAATGTCTTTAGAGGCAACATTATAAAAGCTAAAAATACTTTCTAGAAAATTTTTTTCCTTAATTACTTTTTTCGATTTAATATTATTCTGCCAGAAATTCTTTTTAAGTATTTCTTCATTTAAACTTGCTATTCTCTCTTTGACATTATTTCCATCAAAGATACCCCCTTATATTTGAAAGAGATTTTTCAGAAACTTTTATATTTTTTTCAAAATCAGTCATTAATAGAATCGAGTAAATATATCAAATTTATCACGTTTTTTTCTTAAATTTAAATTTTTTAATGTTATATCTGTAAAATTTTCCTCTTTAAATGCTTCTATTATAGACTTAGAATTATTAAATCCTGTCATCTTTCCGGTGTCATAATTGATGGGAAAAAAATTAATTGTTTCTGGTACTTTAAAATTTTTAATATCCTCTCTAAAAATTGCTGTTTCAACAAATTTTTGAAATATTGGTAATGCCGCTTTAGCTCCAGTTTCATATTTTCCAAGTGATTTAGGATTGTCATGGCCAACATATACACCTATGGTTAAATTTGAAGTTGATCCTATAAACCATGCATCAAAATTATCATTAGTTGTCCCTGTTTTCCCCGCAATGGGCAGGTTAAGTTTTTTTAATTTTTTTCCTGTGCCTCTCATGACAGCCCCTTCAAGCATGGAGGTAATTTGATAAGCGGTCTCTGGGCTAAGAACTTGTTCACCTTCATTTAATATTTCCGGCATAATATCGTCTTGTAGATCAACTTTATCGCAACCCCTACAGTTTCTTTTTTCTGAGTTATATATAGTGTTGCCTCTCCTATCCTGAATCCGATTAATTAAAATTGGTTTAACTTTTTTTCCTCCATTTATAAAAATGCAATAAGCATTTGTTAAATTTAAAAGAGTAGTTTCATTAGATCCAAGAGAAACAGATAAAAGCTCAGGAACTTTGTCGTAAATCCCAAGATCCTTTGAAACTTTAGAAATTTTATCAAAACCAACTGTTTGGGCAATCCTTACGGTCATTAAATTTCTAGATTTTTCTATACCTTTTCTTAATGTAGATGGTCCATAAAATTTCTTACCGTAATTTTCAGGTTTCCATTTTTTCAAACCCTCTCCTTGTTTGCTAACAAAAGGGGCGTCTAAAACAACTGAATTTGGTAAGTAACCATTTTCTAGCGCAGCAGAATAAACTACCGGTTTAAATGCAGAACCTGGTTGTCTTTTTGCTTGTGTTGCTCTATTAAATTCACTCGATACAAAACTGTAACCTCCAACTAACGCCTTAACTTTTCCGTCATAAGGGTTCATTACAACTATACTTCCATTAACTAGTGGTAGTTGTTTTAAAACCCAATTACCATCAATTTTTTTTACAAAAATAATATCTCCTATATTAAAAAGTTCCTTAAAATTTTTTTTCTTAGTCCACTTTAAATTTTTGAAAAAAATTTTATCAGTCTTGTCTTCACTAATAAATTTGATTTCTGAGACAAATTGCTCAACATTAACAACCTCTACTATTTCCCAGTTCAAAGTTTCATCGATTTCTAATAAATTTAATTTTTTCTTCCAATTAATATTTTTTTTTGTGTTTACTATTGGACCTCTCCATCCTCTGCGTTTATCATATGCTTCAATTCCATATCTTAAAGAATTTAATGCAGCAATTTGATATTTTCCATTAAGAGGTGATGTGATTGACAAACCTTCAGAATATAGTTTTTTAAAACCATAATCAGTTTTAACAATTCTTCTTATTTCCTCCGTATATGACCTTGCCTCTTTAATTAATGATATTTTTCTCTTTTTTAAAATTACATCTTTTTTTTCAAAATCTTTAAGTTGCTTGCTAGAAATATATCCATTTTCCATTAAATTTTTTAAAACTAAATTCCTTCTGATTTTGGCAAGTGGCTTTGACTTGTAAGGGTTATATTTGCTTGGAGCTTTTGGCAATGCTGCTAATAGTGCGGCTTCATTATAATTTAGTTCTTTAACAGATTTGTTAAAATATTGTAAACTGGCAGAAGCTACTCCATATGTTCCTTGTCCCAAATAGATTTCATTTAAATATAATTCAAGAATTCTTTTTTTTGTATATGCTTTCTCAATTCTAAAAGCTAAAATGGCTTCTTTAATTTTTCTCTTTAAAGATACCTCATTTGTAAGTAAGAAGTTTTTAGCAACCTGTTGTGTAATCGTAGAGGCTCCTTCTAATCTTTTATTTGTAATTACATTGCTAATATTTCTTATAATTGCTCTTGTTACGCCCCTTGCATCTATACCTGGATGGTCGAAGAAGTTTTTATCTTCGGCAGATAAAAAAGAAAAAATTACTTTATCGGGTATAGATTCGTAAGGTATGAAAAGTCTTTTTTCTATGGCATACTCCGCAATTAGATTGCCATTATCATCATAAACTCTACTTAAAACTGACGGTTCATANACTGCTAATTTTTTAAAATCTGGTAAATCATGTGAAAAATACCAAAAAGCTGAAAAAAGTAAAAATACTATTGACAGAAATATTAAAGTTAATGTTTTAAATAAAGCGTTATAAATTTTTTTCATTTTTTTTCTTCAATTTTAATAAATCTCTATATTTTGGCTATCATAAGGCAGCATAATCCCTGGTAAAATTGCATTTAATAATCCTTAAAAACAATGTATAATATTTAGTATAAACTTTATTAATTATTAAATAATTTAAAAAAAAACATCTATGAACAGGTTTTATAACACATGCAAAAGAATTTATACATCGATGCCTCGCATCCAGAAGAAACTAGAATTGTACTTAAATCAGAATCAAATATTGAAGAATACGAGTCTGAAAATAAAAAAAGTTTAAATCTAAAAAGCAACATTTATCTAGGAAAAGTAGGTAGAGTTGAACCATCACTCCAAGCTGCGTTTATTGATTTTGGAAGAGAAAGACATGGGTTCCTTGCATTTAACGATATTCAATCAGACTATTATGAAATACCCACTGAAGATAAAGAAGAACTAAAAAGAGCAGAAGAAAAAATTAGAGAAGATCTAAAAGAAAGTAACGAAAATAAAGATGAGGACCCGGGAAATAGCCCTGAGGATAACTCTAATAATGAAAACAATAATGAATTGAAACCGACGGATGTAGACCAGCCGGATAAAACAAGAGAAAAATTAAAAAATAGATACGGAATTAGAAAATATAGAATTCAAGAAGTAATTCGACCTGGTCAAGTCTTATTAGTACAGGTCATGAAAGAAGAAAGAGGACAAAAAGGTGCTGCGCTTACAACTTTTTTATCTTTGGCGGGAAAATATATTGTCTTAATGCCTAATACTGCAAAAGGTGGTGGGATATCTAGAAAAATTTTTAATTACGAAGATAGAAATAGAATAAGAGAAATTTTAAAGAATATTGATATTCCTTCAAAGATGGGTCTTATAGTTAGAACTGCTGGAGCAAGAAAAACTAAAAACGAAATAGATAATGATCTTCAAAATACGATTGGGCTTTGGGAAAACATTAAAGATAAAGCAATTAATTCAACAGCGCCATTATTAATACATGAAGAGGGAGATGTAATTAAGAGAGCATTGAGAGATATTTACGATAATGAAACTAAATATATTCATGTAGAGGGCAATGAGGGATATCAAAAAGCAAAATCTTTTATGAAAGAATTTATGCCTAGAAACTCAAAGTTTGTTAAAAAATATAGAGGTAAAATACCTTTGTTCCATAGTGCCGGGATCGAAAAGGATTTAAATAAAATTTTTGAGCCATTGGTTAAATTAAAATCTGGTGGATATTTAGTTATAAATCCTACTGAGGCCTTAGTGGCTATAGATGTAAATTCTGGACAGTCAACTAAACAAATTAACATTGAAAAGACAGCATTAAATACAAATCTTGAAGCAGCTGAAGAAATTTCTAGACAAATTAAAATTAGAGATTTGTCAGGCTTAATTGTAATTGATTTTATTGATATGATGAACTTTCATAACAAAAGACTTGTTGAAAGAAAAATGAAAGACAAACTTAAATTAGACAGAGCCAGAATACAGGTTGGAAGAATTAGTAATTTTGGCCTTTTGGAGATGACTCGTCAAAGACTAAAGGAAAGCGCCATAAAATGGGAGACAAATTTATCTATGGAGTCTTTTTCACAAAAAATTATTAAAAAAATAGAATTATTGGCTTTTTCAAGTAAAACAAAAACAATAACTGCTTTTGTTCCTGATAAAGTAAATAATTATTTAAATTCTTTTTTTGGCAATGAAATTTCATTTTTCGAAAAAACATATAAATTTAAAATAAATATTTTAACTGATAATAGTCTTATTATTCCAGAATATAAAATACACTTATTTAATAAAAATAAAAAAATTATAAATAAAGTTGAAAGTGTCAAAAATATAGAGAAAAAATCGACTAATAATATTGTCAAAATATCAAAACCTAAAAAAATTGTAACTGACGATATTAAAAATAGTAAAAAAAATAATAACAGTTTGGGAAAGACTCTTTGGGTTAGAAGAAAGAAAGTTAAATCAAATTAAACCTTTGAATGGGCTACTTGCTGAACCATATTTTTGAGGTTTAATTCTTCCAGATAAAAAAGATTTTCTGCCAGCTATAACAGCATGTTTCATTGACTCTGCCATTAGAATCGGGTTTTTTGCTTTTGCAATTGCCGTATTAATTAATACGCCGTCACATCCTAGTTCCATTGCAATTGCAGCGTCTGATGCTGTTCCTATTCCAGCATCAACGATAACTGGAACTTTTGAACTATTTATTATTATTGATAAATTTAATTTATTTCTTATCCCTCTGCCAGATCCGATTGGTGAGGCCAGCGGCATAATTGCTGATGCACCAAAGTCTTCTAATTTTTTTGCAATAATAGGATCGTCAGAACAATAAACCATAACTTTAAAACCTTCTTTCACGAGTATTTCAGTTGATTTTAAAGTTTCAATCATATTTGGATAAAGAGTTTTTTTGTCTCCCAAAACTTCTAATTTAACAAGTCTCCATCCTCCCATTTCTCTTGCAAGTCTTAAAGTTCTTAATGCGTCTTCTGAGGTATAGCATCCTGCTGTATTTGGAAGATAAATAATTTTCTTTGGATTTAAATAATCCATTAATACTGGCTTGTTTTTATTTAATATATTTACTCTTCTTACCGCAACAGTAACCATACTTGCGCCAGATGCTTTCACCGCTTCCGCTGTTTGTTTAAAATTTTTATATTTACCAGTTCCGACAATTAAACGTGATTTTAATTTAATATTATCTATTTTTAAAATATCTTTTTTCATCTATCCACCGCCAATAAATTGTACGATTTCAACATTATCTTTGTCTTTAATTTTTTTTGTAGAGTAAAATTTTTTCGGTAAAATAACTCCATTTAATTCTATAGCTATCTTATTTTCCTTAAGTTTAAATTTTTTGATAAGGTCTTTAATGCAAGAATTACTGTTTATTTTAATTGATTTTCCATTTAATTGAATTTTTGCCATAATTGAGATATTTTTAATTTTTATTATATCAAAATGAGTGAAAAAATCCTTGTTATAAATGGTCCAAATTTAAACCTTCTTGGAACTAGAGAAAAAGAGAAATATGGAAGTGTTTCTTTGAAGGATATACAAAATAAATGTGAGAACTATTCAAATAAAATTGGATTGAAAATAGACTTTAAACAGTCAAATGTTGAGGGAGAATTGGTAAATTTAATTCAAGATGCAAGAGACAAATATCAGGGTATAATTATTAATGCTGGAGGTTATACACATACATCGGTAGCTATTCTAGACGCTTTGTTGGCTGTAAAAAAACCTACAATCGAATTACATATAACAAATATTTACAAAAGAGAGGATTTCAGGCATAAATCATTGATTAGTAAAGCTGCGGACGGAATAATATGTGGTTTAGGCGATGAAGGTTATATAATGGCTCTTGATGGTATAAAAAATCTTTTAAAAAAATGAAAATAGATAAAAAATTAATTGAGGAGCTAAAAAATTATCTTGATGAGTTTGACTTAACAGAAATTGAATATCAGGATGGAAATAAAAAAATTAAAGTTGGAAAAAACTTGGTTTCAAGTGCTAATACAACAGCTCATAAACCTGGGCTGACAAAATCAAAAGAGGAGGAAAGTGGTACAAAAATAAGTTCTCCAATAATAGGTACTGCTTATTTGGCCTCTGAACCAGGTGGAAAAAAATTTATTGAGGTGGGGCAAAAAATTAAAAAAGGACAAACTGTGATGATTGTTGAGGCTATGAAAACAATGAATCATGTTCCATCAACAGCTGAAGGTGAAGTAAAAAAAATTCTAGTTCAAGATGGTCAAGCAGTTGAGTTTGGACAAACTTTGGTTCTTTTAAAATAATTAATGTTTAAGAAAGTCTTAATCGCGAATAGAGGCGAAATCGCTGTTAGAGTTATTAGAGCATGTAAAGAATGGGGAATAGGAACTGTTGCTGTTCATTCTGATGTTGACTCTGACTCAATGCATGTTCGTTTAGCAGATGAAAGTGTTTGTATAGGCTCTCATGAACCAAGAAATAGCTATCTAAATATCCCAGCAATAATGTCAGCCGTTGATGTTACAGGAGCCCAAGCTATTCATCCCGGTTATGGTTTTTTATCTGAAAATTATAAATTTGCTGAAATAGTTCAAAAACATGGAATAAAATTTATTGGTCCAGGCTCTGAAATTATTAAAAAGATGGGTGATAAAATCGAAGCAAAAAAAATTGCTAAACAGAACGGTTTGCCAGTCATTGAAGGTTCCGATGGTGGCGTAAAAAATTCGAAAGATGCAAAAGTAATTTGCAAAAAAATAGGCTACCCAATTTTAATAAAAGCTTCAGGTGGAGGTGGAGGAAAGGGAATGAAAATTGTAGAAGATGAGAGTAAATTAGATGAACTATTCACATTAGCTCGATTAGAAGCAAAGAAATACTTTGGAAATGATGAGGTCTATATTGAAAAATATTTTAAAAACCCTAGACATATTGAGGTTCAGATTTTGTCAGGAAAAAACAGAACAGTCCATTTAAATGAGAGGGATTGTTCAGTTCAAAGAAAACATCAAAAACTAATTGAGGAAACACCTAGTCCAGTATTAAATGAAAAAACTAGATCAGATTTATTGAATAAAACTGTGAAGATGGTCCAGTCAATAGGGTATGAAGGAGCTGGGACAGTTGAATATATTTATGAAAATGGGAAATTTTATTTCCTTGAAATGAATACAAGAGTTCAAGTTGAGCATCCTGTCACTGAAGTTCAAACAGGAATAGATATCGTTAAAGAACAGATATGGATTGCACATTCGGGAGACACA
>NHIT01000025.1 GCA_002171925.1 Candidatus Pelagibacter sp. TMED196
GTTTTGCTGGAAATTTTTTCCAACTATTTAAAGTCCATTTTTTCATATTCAACTCTTGGTGGATATTTATAGTATTATTACAATTTATTCAACTGTAACAGATTTAGCTAAGTTTCTTGGCTTATCTATATCGCATTTTTTGAATAAAGCCACATGATATGAAAGAAGCTGAAGAGGTATAGTAAATACTAATGGCGTAAGAGTTAAATCAGAGTCCGGTAAATTAATTTGAAACCTTATATTTTCACTAATCACCTTTCCATCAGAATTAGTTAATAATAATACTTTGCCTCCTCTGGCTATAACCTCTTGCATATTTGATAAAGTCTTTTCAAAATATTTATCTTTTGGTGCAATAACAACAACTGGTAAGCCGTCTTCTATTAATGCCAAAGGACCGTGTTTCATTTCTCCAGCAGGATAACCTTCGGCATGTAAGTATGAGAGTTCTTTTAATTTTAGTGCACCCTCTAATGCAATTGGAAATGAGGAACCTCTTCCTAAAAACATTGAACCTTTAGACTCATAAATATCTTTTGCAATTAACTGGATTTTTTCTTCTTCTTTTAATGCTTCACTAATTAGTATGGGTAATTTTTTTAATTCAGAAATTTTCTTTTTATATTCAACATTTTGCATGTCATTTCTAACCTCAGAAATTTTTAAAGAGAGTAAATATAAAACTAACATTTGACCAAGAAAAGCTTTTGTAGAAGCCACACCGATTTCTGGTCCAGCATGAATTGGCAAAACACAATCTGCGTTTCTGGCAATTGAGCTTTCAACAACATTTATAACTGAACAAGTTTTAACTTTCTGCCTTTTACACAGATCTAAAGCGGCATATGTATCAGCGGTTTCGCCAGATTGTGAGACAAAAATATAAAGAGCTTTTTTATCAAATCTAACTTTTCTGTATCTAAATTCTGATGCTATATCGACTTCAATGTTTATAGATGTAAATTCCTCAAACCAATATTTTGCTACTAAACAAGAATGGTAGGCAGTTCCGCATCCAATCAATACTATCTTATTGATTTCTTTTGGATCTAGTGGAAGGTTATAAAAATTTATTTCCTCTCTAATTTTATCAATGTATTCTTTTAAACAAGTTTTGATAGTAACAGGTTGTTCAAANATTTCTTTTATCATAAAATTTTTNTAATTNCCNTTGCTNANNGANGNTTTGTCNTCNGANANTGTAAAAATTTCTTTATTAATTTTATCTTTATTGTGATTATAAAATTTNACTTCNTCTTTAGATANAACACATACATCTCCGTCATCTAAATATGAAATTTTGTTTGTCATAGACTTTAAAGCATATGAGTCAGAACCTAAATAATTTTCATTATTTGAATAACCAACGGCTAAGGGACTACCTCTTCTGGCGCCAATAACAAAATCTTTATGATTTTTAAATATTATACCCAAAGCAAAACTGCCTTTGAGCATGTCTATAGTTTCAAATACTGCTTTTAAGGGATCTAGTTTTTTTAATTTTTCTGTAAGAAGAATTGTTATTACTTCAGTATCTGTTTGAGATTTAAAAGTTGTACCAGATTTTTCAAATTCTTTTTTTAACTGATCAGAATTTTCAATTATTCCGTTGTGTACTACCGATACTATCTCACTTGAGTGAGGATGGGCATTAATTTTGTTTGGAACTCCATGTGTTGCCCACCTTACATGTCCTATTCCCAAATTTCCTTCATTTGGACTTTGAAATAAAATTTTTTCGAGTTTTTCTACTCTGCCAGAACATTTTTTTTCATTAATTTCACCATTTGCAATTGTTGCAAGACCTGCGGAGTCATAACCACGGTATTCTAATTTTTTTAAGGCATTTACTATGTTAGTAGATACTTTTTTGTTACTGGCTATACCTATTATCCCGCACACTATTTTTTGCTCCTATAATTTTCTATTTCTTCCTGTTCAGACCTTTCCAAAGCCAAAGAATTTTCTTTCACATCTCTTGTGATTACAGAACCTGCACCAATAATTGATTTTTTTTTGATTTTAACTGGAGCAACTAAAGATGTGTTTGATCCAACAAAAACATTATCAGAAATAATAGTTTTATTTTTTTTNACTCCNTCATAATTNCAGGTAATAGTTCCAGCTCCNATATTNGTATTTTTTCCAATCTCACTATCNCCAATATAAGATAANTGGTTNACNTTNGTTTTAGATTTAATTTTAGATTTTTTTGTNTCNACNAAATTTCCAATTTTAACACCNGACATTAANTGTGTTCCTTCTCTAATTCTNGNNTANGGACCTATTNTNACTTTATTNTCNATTTTNGCNCCNTCNATATGACTNAATGATAAAATTTCAACGTCATTACCTATTCTTACTTTTTTACCGATGACTACATATGGATTAATGATCACATTTTTTCCAAATTTAGTGTCTTTGGATAAAAAGATTGTTTCTGGAGCAATTAAATTTACGCCAGACTTTAAAGCTTTTTTTCGTAATCTTTCCTGAATTGCTTTGTATACAATAGCTTTTTTAAATTTTGAATTTGTGTTCATAAAAATTTGTCTTTACATTAGAAATATGATTGTAATAAGTCACAAAATATTTCTTATTACAACTTGAACGAAATGACTCAAAAATTAACAATTTTATTCGATCTAGATGGAACTCTAGTTAATACAGCTCCTGATCTGATGGCTGCACACAATCACGTTATGAAAAAATTTGGTTACCAGCAAAAAAATCTTGGTGATATTAAACATCTTGCCGGTAAAGGTGCATGGATAATGATGCAAAAATCTTTCAAGGAAGAAATTAAAGACGAAAAATTGAAAAAAGAAATGGTAAGGGAATTTTTAGATTATTATGCTAAAAATATTGACAATAATAGTACACCAATAAATGGTGTGATTAGTTTTTTAAAATGGGCAAAATCAAAAAAAATCCCCATGGCTGTATGCACAAATAAGCAAGAAAGACTTGCGGTCGATTTATTAAAAAAAATAAAGTTAGAAGAATATTTTCATTATATTGCTGGTTGCGATACATTTGATTTTAATAAACCTGATCCTAGACATCTAACCAATGTGATTGAAATAATTGGTGGAGATGTAAATAAATCAATAATGGTTGGTGACAGCGAAGTTGACTCTCAATCAGCGACAAACGCTAAAATCCCATTTATATTAGTCGAAGATGGATATACAGATAAAAAAACTGATCAAATTCCACATAATATTGTTGTTAAAAATTTTTTAAATTTTGAAAAAATAATCGAAAAATTTTTATGATAGATTTTCAATTACTATCTGCATTGGTCACTTATTATTTTATTATGTTTGCAACCCCTGGACCTAATAATGCAATGCTAACTGCTTCTGGATTGAAGTTTGGTTTTATAAAAACTTTGCCACATTTGATTGGGATACCATTGGGTCATATTTTTCAAATAGGTCTTGTGTGTTTTGGTTTTGGTAATCTTTTTGTATTATTTCCAGAATTGCAATTTTATATGAAGATATTGTGTTTCGTTTATTTAATATACTTGGGGTGGAAAATTATTGGCTCTTTTAGTTTGGTAGAAAAAGATACAGGTGGTCGACCTTTAAAATTTTATGAAGCATCTTTATTTCAATTTATAAATCCAAAAGCTTGGGCAGTTGCTATTACAGTTGCTTCTGGTTTTTTCCCTACTGAAGAAAACTTTATTATTGCTACAATGTTCCTAGTAATTACTGCTGCAATAGTTTGTTTTCCGTCCATATGCATTTGGGCTATTTTTGGTAATAGTCTAAGAATCTTTATAAAAAACTCTAAAGCCAAAATAATAACTGAATATATTTTGGCATTTTTGTTAGTTTTAACTGCTTTAGTAGTATTATTAAAATAATCTTTGATTTTATATTTTTGTTTTAATATAAAAACTTAATGCATTTTACAAAAAAAGATGCCAAAACTAAAAGAAAAGATTTTTTAAACAATCTTAAAAAAAATAAATTACTTAGATTTCCAGGGGCATATAATCCTTTGTGTGCCAAATTAATTGCAGAGATAGGATTTGATGGCGTATATATATCTGGTGGAGTTATGTCTAATGACCTTGGAATTCCTGACATAGGTTTAACTACTTTAAATCATGTTAGTTATAGAGCAAGTCAAATTGCTAAAGTTACTGATTTGCCGACAATAGTTGATGCCGATACAGGTTTTACAGATTGTAAGAAGACAATAGAAACTTTAGAAGAAATGGGTCTCTCTGGGTGTCATATTGAGGATCAAATTGCAGAAAAAAGATGTGGTCACTTAGATAACAAAGAACTTATTTCAAAAGATCAAATGGTAAAAAAAATTAAAGAAGCTGTTTCCTCAAGAAAAGATCAAAATTTTTCAATTATAGTGAGAACTGATGCTAACCTTGTAGAAGGACTTGAAAAAACAATTGAAAGAATAAAAGCATATGAAGCCGCGGGCGCAGATATAATATTCCCAGAGTCAATGAAAGATGAAAAAGAGTTTGAAAGTGTTAGAAAAAACTCAAAAGTATTCTTGTTAGCTAATATGACAGAATTTGGGAAATCAAAAATATTATCCACAAAAGAATTGAAAGCTTTAGGGTATAATATTGTTATATATCCAGTAACAACGCAAAGGTTAGCAATGAAAAGTGTGGAGGATGGTCTTAAGTCCATTTTTAAGGATGGACATCAAAATAACATTATAGATAAAATGCAAACTCGAAAAAGATTATATGAATTGGTAGAGTATGAAAAGTATAATACTCCTGATAAAAAAATTACTGATTTTAAAACTGAGGGACACGAATAAGTATGGCTGAGGAAATTAAAAAAGGTTTGATGGGAATAGTTGTTGATGAAACTACTATCTCTCAAGTAATGCCGGAAATAAATTCTCTAACTTACAGGGGTTATAAAGTCCAGGATCTTTGTGAGAAATGTAGTTTCGAAGAAGTAGCTTATTTGGTTTTGAATGGCGAACTTCCAAAGTCTAAAGAACTCAAAAAGTTTATTAAAGAAGAGAGAATTAATCGTAAATTATCAAAACAAATTTTAAACGATATTAAAAATATGCCAAAAAAGGCACATCCTATGGATGCCATTAGATCAGCAGTTAGTTTGATGGGTCTTGAGGATAAAGATACAAGAGACAACTCTCCAAAAGCGAATATGAGAAAAGCAATGAGAATTTTCGCTCAAACTCCAACTGCTGTGGCAGCATATTTTAGAGCTCGTAAAGGTAAGAAGTTTATTCCTCCAAATAAAAAATTATCTTATTCGGAAAATTTCTTTAATATGATGTTTGGCAAGGTTCCCAACAAAGAAATTGTAAAAGCTTTTGACGTATCAATGATACTTTATGCTGAACATAGTTTTAATGTTTCGACTTTTACTGCAAGAACTATTACAAGTAGTCTTTCTGATATGCATGGAGCCATTACTGGTGCAATAGCAAGCTTAAAAGGTCCGTTACATGGCGGTGCAAATGAAGCAGTAATGCATATGTTCAAAGAAATTAATAAACCAGAAAAAGCTGAAACATGGATAAATAATGCCCTTAACGAAAAGAAAGTTGTTATGGGTTTTGGGCATAGAGTATATAGAAGTGGAGATTCTAGAGTGCCAACAATGAAAAAATATTTTTTAAAAGTTGCTGAACTTAAAAAAAATTCCAAATATCCCAAGATGTATAAGACTCTCGAAAAAGTTATGCTTGAAAGAAAGAATATTCACCCAAATGTAGATTATCCCTGTGGTCCTACATACCATTTAATGGGTATAGATACAGATTTTTTTACACCAGTATTTGTTATGGCAAGAATAACCGGCTGGTCAGCTCATATAATTGAGCAACATGCGGCCAATAAACTTATAAGACCTTTGTCGAAGTACAAAGGTAGTGAACATAGAGAAGTTTTATCCTTAAATATTAGATAATCTTACGAAAATGCTTCTGCCCAAGAACCTTTAGTAGATGCTTTAGAATATTCAGTGGCTCTTCCTTCAAAAAAGTTCATGTGTTCAACAGCGTTAAGCATTGTGTCTAACCAGGTGAGTGGGTTTTTTTCAATTTTATAAATTGGCTGCAAACCAAGTTGGATTAACCTTCTGTCACCTATCCATCTAATATATTTCTTAACTTGATCAGCAGTTAAACCTTCAATTGGTCCCATTTGAAAAGCTAAGTCAATGAATGAATCTTCGTGTGATATAATTGTTTTACAAGCATCATAAAGTTCGTTTTTTAATTTATCATTCCAGATTTCAGGATTTTCCTTTATAAAAGCTTTAAACAGCCTGATCATAGAATTGCAATGAAGGGTTTCGTCTCTTACAGACCAAGTAACTATTTGGCCCATTCCTTTCATTTTGTTGTGTCTTGGGAAATTCAGAAGAATTGCAAAACTTGCAAAAAGTTGAAGGCCTTCGGTAAAAGCACTAAATACTGCTACGGTCTTTGCTATATCTGCTTTTGAATTTACATTAAATCCTTGCATGTAATCATACTTATCTTTCATCTCTTTATACTTCATGAAAGCAGAATATTCGGACTCTGGCATTCCTATAGTATCAAGTAAATGAGAGTAAGCTGCTATATGTACTGTCTCCATGGCTGCAAATGCAGTCATCATCATTAGAACCTCTGTGGGTTTAAAAACAGTAGTGTAGTGTCTCAAGTAACAATTATTAACCTCGACATCTGCTTGGGTAAAAAACCTGAAAATTTGAGTTAAAAGATTTTTTTCACCTTGTGATAAATTTTTTTGCCAATCTCTTACATCGTCTCCTAGAGGCACTTCTTCTGGTAACCAATGTATTCTTTGTTGGGTTAGCCATGCATCGTAGCACCAAGGATATCTGAAAGGTTTGTAAACTGGGTTTTCAACTAGTAAACCTCCTTTAAAAACTTCTTTTTCTTTTTTTAAGTTAATTACTGACATGATAAGCACTCCTCATATTTATTATCCTCATTACTTGATTCTTCTTTATTTGAATAAACATTCTTTGTCACATCTGTGGATGATCCTGCATTAATATTTTCTGCTCTTTGAATAGATTTAGATCTGCAATAGTAAAGGCTTTTTAAACCTTTTTTCCAAGCTTGGAAATGTAACTGATGAAGATCTTTTTTATGTACGTCTGCAGGCACAAAAACATTAACTGATTGTGCTTGGGAAATATTTGGCGTTCTATCTGCACCCAATTCAACAACCCACCTTTGATCTATTTCAAAAGCTGTTTTGAATGTTTCTTTCTCCTCTTTAGTTAAAAATTTAAGGTGTGAAACCGAGCCCTGATTTGTTGTTATAGTGGACCAAACTTCATCTGTGTTCTTTCCATGTTTTTCTAAAATTTTTGTTAGATACTTATTTCTAACATTGTATGAACCAGAAAGGGTTTTGTGAGTATAACTATTAGCAGCGATAGGTTCAATACCGGGTGAGGCTCCACCACAAATTATCGAAATTGAAGCTGTAGGCGCAATTGCAGTTTTATTTGAAAATCTTTCTTTTATTCCAAACTCTTCAGCGTCAGGGCACGCCCCTCTTTCCTCAGCAAGATCTTTTGATGCTTTATCAACCTTTTTTTGTATTAATGTAAAGATTTTTTTATTCCACACTTTGCTCATTACTGATCCAAAGGGAATTCCTTTTTGTTGAAAATAAGAATGCAATCCCATAACACCTAAACCTACACTTCTTTCTCTTGCTGCTGCATATTTCGCGTTTGCGAAACTATCAGGTGCTTTATTGATAAAATCTGTGAGAACATTGTCTAAAAATCTCATTATATCCTCAACAAAATTTTCATCATCCTTCCATTCATCGTATTTTTCTATATTTAAAGAAGATAAACAACATACTGCTGTTCTTTCGTTTCCTTCCCTATCTTTTCCTGTTGGTAATGTAATCTCACTGCAAAGATTTGAAGTTTTAACGGTTAGTCCTGCTAATTTATGATGCTGAGGTATTTGTCTATTCACAGTGTCAATATAAATTATGTAAGGTTCACCTGTTTCTACTCTAGCGGTTAAAAGTCTTATCCATAAATTTCTTGCAGATAAAGTTGTTTGAACTGATCCGTCTTTTGGACTTTTTAAAGCCCACTGACTATCTGTTTCAACTGCTCTCATGAAGGCGTCGGAAACTAAAACTCCATGATGTAAGTTTAAAGATCTTCTGTTTGTATCACCACCTGTTGGTCTTCTCATTTCTATAAATTCTTCTATCTCAGGATGATCAATCGGAAGATAACATGCAGCAGATCCTCTTCTTAAAGAACCTTGGCTAATAGCTAAAGTTAAAGAGTCCATCACTTTGATGAAAGGTATTATCCCTGAAGTTTTTCCTACTTTACCAATCTTTTCTCCGATAGATCTTAAGTTGCCCCAATAACTTCCAATTCCTCCGCCCCTTGCGGCTAACCAAACGTTTTCACTCCATAAATCTAAAATACCATTCAAGCTATCCCCTGCTTCATTTAAAAAGCATGATATAGGCAAACCTCTTTCTGTGCCGCCATTAGATAGAACTGGTGTAGCAGGCATGAACCATAGATTGCTAATATAATTGTAAAGCCTTTGAGCATGAAGATTGTTGTCAGCATAAGTGCTTGCAACCCGAGCGAACAAGTCTTGGAAAGATTCGTTCTGTCCCAAATATCTGTCAGATAAAGTTGCTCTGCCAAAATCAGTAAGATTTTTATCTCTTGATCTATCGATTTTGATTATGATCCCTTTATCGTTTTGAAAAAGTTCTGTTTCTTGGTTTAAGGAAAATAAATCTGGTTTCTTGTTATCAATATCATTTAAAAAATCGTTATTTTCAATCTTATCTAAATTTGAGACAGCCTTTTCTATTGCCAAAGTTACATTTTTATTCATAATTTTCCTATTTTATCGGTTTATTTGTGCAAAACAACTACATGTTGTGTTACAGATAAATTAGTATACTATATAACATTTATATCAAGAGAACATTATATGAACATAAATGTTTTTTCAAGTTTAAAATAATTCTGTTAAATCTATTGTTAATAATTCAATTGAAATAATGAAAATCAAGGAAAGCGGATTTAGAGAATACGATGCTAGATGGCTGTATCCTAAAGATATTGATTTAGAAGGTATTCAGGAACTTGGTAAAGCATTGGGCACACAGGTTATAAATAAAACAAAAAAAAAGAACCCAAAAATAATTGTTGGTCAAGATTACAGATCATATAGCGAGGAAGTAAAAACATCTTTCAAAAAAGGTTTAATTTCAACAGGATGTAATGTTGAAGATATAGGTCTTTCACTAACACCCACTGTTTATTACGCCCAATTCAAACTAGGTTCTGATGCAATAGCCATGATAACAGCTAGCCATAATGAAAATGGTTGGACAGGTGTGAAAATGGGAATTGAAAAAGGGCTTACTCATGCACCCGAAGAAATGAATGAACTAAAAGAAATAACACTAAAAAAAAAATTTATAAATGGGAAAGGTAGTGACAAAAAAATTAAAGATTTTCAAAAAGTATATATAAAAGATTTAATTAATAAAAATAAAATTAAAAAAAAAATTAAAGCAGTAGTAGCCTGTGGAAATGGGACAGCTGGAGTATTTGCGCCCGAAATACTAAAAGGAATTGGTTGTGATGTGATTGAATTAGATTGTAAATTGGATTTTACTTTTCCAAAATATAATCCTAATCCAGAGGATTTAAAAATGTTAGAGGCAATATCCAAATGTGTAAAAAAAAATAATGCTGATATAGGTTTTGGATTTGATGGTGATGGTGATCGTGTAGGGGTGATAGATGAAAAAGGAAAAGAAATATATGCTGATAAAATTGGCTTGGTCATTGCAAGAAATTTGTCTAATACATATAAAAATTCAAAGTTTATTGTAGATGTAAAATCTACTGGTTTATATATTAATGACGAAGTTCTTTTAAAGAATAATTGTAAAACAATTTATTGGAAAACTGGTCACTCTCATATTAAAAGAAAAGTTAATAGGGAAAAAGCCTTGGCTGGTTTCGAAAAAAGTGGGCACTTTTTTTTTAATAATCCAATAGGTTATGGTTACGATGACGGGATAAGTTCAGCGATTCAAATTTGCAACTTACTAGATAATGAAAACAGAAAAATGAATTCTATAATTAATTCTCTACCCAAAACATTTCAGTCACCAACTATGGCTCCTTTCTGTAAAGATGAGGAAAAATATGAAGTTGTTGAGAAATTAGTAGAAAAAGTAAAAGAAATTAAAGATAAAAAAATAAAAATAGATGGTAAATTTATAAAAGAAATTTTAACTGTAAATGGTGTGAGATTTGTTTTGGAAGATAGTTCTTGGGGTTTAATAAGAGCCTCTTCAAATAAGCCGTCATTAGTAGTGGTCGTTGAAAGTACCTCATCGGATCAAAGTACAAAAACAATATTCAGTTTTATTGATAATTTATTAAAGGAAACTGGTAAAATTGGCGAGTATGATCAAAAAATTTAGTAGTTAAAAAAGTCGTATAAAAATCTACTAGCAATAAGAATGAGGAACAAACCAAACAATTTTGTAATAATTTCTCTTTTTATNTTATGAACCGAGGTAGCCCCAATCTTGGCCATTATGATTGTTATTGGTATAAAAATGAGAAAAGCAGGTATATTTATAAAACCGTAGCTTAAAGGAATATTGATTTTGATTATTATTCCGGAAATTAAAAACCCCAAACAACCAAATACAGCTATTAAAAACCCAATAGATGCTGCACTTCCTATTGATTTATTAATGGTATAACCAACAAATTTCAAAATTGGGACGTTCATTATAGCGCCACCAATACCCATAAGTGAAGAGACGAATCCAACGATTAAACCAAAAAAAGTTCTTTGAAATAAATTAAATTTTAATTTGATTTTTGTTTTATCTTTTAAAAAAATTAAGTTTATTGCAAGTAAATACATAACAATACTAAAAAAAAGAATTAGAGATTTTGTATGTAAGGACGCTGCAAAAAAACTGCCTAGAATAACGCCAAATACTACAAATATTCCATAAGACTTTAATACACCAAAATCTACTGCATTGTGTTTGTAGTGCGTAAAAACTGACATCATGGCTGTAGGAATAATGATTGCGAAAGACGTACCTACTGCAAGGTGCATTAAATAAAATTTGTCGACACCCACTGCTCCAAATATATAAAAAAGGCATGGGACTGTAATTATTCCCCCTCCAATTCCAAAAAAACCTGCGAAGAAACCCGCTACGACTGCTGTTAGTGTCATTATTAAAAGAAAAAATAAAATTTGATCTGTCGAAAAATTTTCAATCATGAGGTTGTTTGGTTGGCTTTTTCATTATTTTGAACTATCTCCATAATATGGTTAACTTTTTGAAAATCTGAGTTTCTGGCCATCATGTTATCACTTAAATATCTTTTCCATCTATTTGCGCCATTTTGACCATGGTACAAACCAACAGTGTGTCTCATAATTTGATTTATCCTAGTTCCTTTCTTTACTTCATCTTTAACATATTCAACTAATTTTTCTGCAACCTCAGATCTTGTTGGGATATTATTATTATTAAAAAAAGTTTTTTCAATTTCAGCTAAAAAATAGGGATTTTGATAAATTGCTCTTCCTATCATCACCCCATCACAACTCAATAAATGTTCTTTAATTTGCACACAATTAACTATTCCACCATTTATAATAATTTCTAAATTTTTATTTTGTTTTTTTATTTCGTAAACCATTGGGTAATTTAATTTTGGAATTTTTAAATTTTCCTTTGGAGTAAGTCCTTTTAAAATGGCTTTTCTAGCATGTAAAATAATTGTTTTTGCACCAGCATTTGAAATTTTATTTATAAATGAGTTTAAATAATCAAAATCTTCTGTTTGATCAAAACCTATCCTGGTTTTTGCAGTGACTGGAATTTTACATGAGTTAACCATTTTGTTTATACATTCGGCAACTATGTNAGGCTCTTTAATAAGACATGCTCCAAACTTATTTTTTTGCACTTTTTTACTTGGACATCCAAGATTTATATTGATTTCGTCATATCCCATTTCTTCAGCAATTTTACAAACTTCTGAAAGTTCATTTTTATCTGATCCTCCAACTTGAAGAGCAAGTGGTTTTTCAACTTTATTAAATCCTAATATTTTTTTTCTGTTTCCATGTATTGCAGATTTAGTTGCAACCATTTCAGTATACAACATTACATTTTTACTTAATAATCT
Organism: Candidatus Pelagibacter sp. TMED196; assembly: GCA_002171925.1. The sequence continues at coordinate 12,243 of NHIT01000025.1, forward strand.
AAGAAAATACCTTTCATGTCGATCCGTACAATCCATCATTGGAGCAACACAAACTTTTNTATTAATATTCAATTATTTTTTTTCTTCTACTACTTCTTCTGTAAGTTCTAAGGGTGAGCTTTCTTCTTCAGGTACACTTTTTTCATCTTCTGCAGAATTTGGAGGTGAAATTGATGGAGATGGTATTTTTCTCATTCTTTTTGATGGTAAAATAGCAACTCCAGATTTTGATACTTCTCCTTTGTATTGCTTTTCAAAGTCATCTGAAGAAACTTCCTCAGTGTCCTGCTCTTCTACGTTTTCATCAGGTTCTTTTCTTAGTCTAAGAATTGCATTTTTTTTTAATTCAGCTACATCAACTTTTCCATCAGCAATCTCTCTAAGAGCTAATACTGTTCTTTTGTCATTATCTTCTTCGACAAGCAATTCTGATCCTGAATTTAATTGTGATGTTCTCTCTTTAGCAAGTAGCACTAAATCATATTGATTTTCAACTTTGTCTAGACAATCTTCTACTGTTATTCGAGCCATAAGATTAGCAATAAATAGTTAAAAGCTATGAAAAAATCAAGTTTTTTTTATGTAAATAATTGGCTCAATTGATCTTTTTATTATTAACAATGCCAATAATGAAAGACTTATATAAATAACACTTACTAAAGCTATATGTTCAATAGTGAATCCCTGATCAATTAAAAGACCAAATATGGCAGTACCAAATGCAGTTGAAAGAACCATTAAAGCTGTTGTAAGGGCCTTTATGCTGCCTAAATATCTCACCCCATAAATCTCTGCCCATGTTGAAGATCCCAAAACATTTGCTAAACCGTTTGAAATCCCAATTAACCCAAAGAAAAAATAGGCAGAATAGGAAAAATCAAAAAAATACAATATTAACATTCCAATTAATAGTGGCATGTTCATAAATGGCATTAATTTTCTACTTGAAAATTTATCAACTAGAAAGCCAGACGATATTAATGTTAAAATTGAAGTAATAGAATAAACCATAAAAGATTTAGGAATAACATATATATCCCAAACTTTAGAATCTGATATAAAAGATTGATAAATAAATACACCTGTTGCAATCCAGGGCATGGCTAACATATTCAGAGATATTATATAAAATTTGAAATCTTTTAAAACTTCTGACCTCTTCCAGCTTTTTATATCCTTAAATTTTTTTTGTCTTTCGTCTAAGTCAGGAACTTCTCTGGAGTCTATTGTGATATTTTTTATTGTATAAAAAATTACAAAAGGTAAAGTTATAAATATAATAATTGATANGAACTGCCAAATAGTTCTCCAAGAGAATGCTGAAAGTAAAAATATGATTAAAACTGGTAGAATAAATTCTGCTGAGGATAGCCCGAACCATATACCACTTAGAGCACGCCCCCTTCTTTTATTAAAGTACCTTGATATAGTAGTTGATGCAGTATGAGACATTAATCCTTGTCCAGAAAATCTCATAAGAAAAATAGCTACTGCTAAAAAATAAATACTATCGATTAAAGAAAATAAAAATGATGATGTAAATAGAATCATTATTACAATTAATGAATAGTTAAATAATTTAAATTCATCAATTTTTTTTCCAAACCAAATTAGAACAACGCTCGAGCAAATAGTAGCTGCAGCGTAAATCGTGCCAAATTGTCCATGTGTAATATCTAGCTCACCTCTAATACTAGGATTAAATAATCCAAGAAAAAAACTCTGTCCAAAGCTTGAAAAAAATGTAAATATAAAACCAAATATTAAAATTTTTTTATTAATACTAAGGTTAATCATATGTCTAAAGTATCTTTTATTGGTTTAGGTGTAATGGGATATCCCATGGCTGGACATATATCAAAAGCTGGTCATGATGTAACTGTTTTTAATAGAACTACATCCAAAGCAGATAAATGGACTAAAGAATATAAGGGTAAATTTGCTAAATCACCAATGGAAGCAGCAAAGGACTCTGATTTCATATTTTCTTGTGTTGGTAATGATAATGACCTTAAAGAGGTAACCATTGGAGAAAATGGTTTATTTAAATCTGCAAAAAAAAATTGTGTTTATATTGATAACACTACTGCTTCAGCAGAAATTGCAAGAGAACTTTATAAAAAAGCAAAAGACAGTGGTTTTCAATTTTTAGATGCACCTGTTTCAGGTGGGCAAGCTGGTGCTGAAAATGGAGCTCTAACTGTGATGATTGGTGGAGACGAAGATGCTTTTAAAAAAGCTTCACCCGTAATTGACAGTTATAGTAAGAAAATGAAGTTATTAGGACCTGCAGGTAATGGTCAATTAGCAAAGATGGTAAATCAAATTTGTATAGCTGGCGTTGTTCAAGGTTTGTCTGAAGCTATTAATTTTGGGCTTAACGCAAAATTAAAAATGGAGGATGTTATTGAGACAATTTCAAAAGGTGCTGCACAATCTTGGCAAATGGAAAATAGATATAAAACAATGATTGATGATAAGTTTGATTATGGTTTTGCAGTTGATTGGATGAGAAAAGATTTAAAAATCGCAATGGATGAAGCAAAAAGAAATAATTCACCACTTCCTGTAACAAAGTTAATCGATGAATATTATGGCGAAGTTCAAAAAATGGGTGGAAATAGATGGGACACCTCAAGTTTAATTAAAAGATTTAGAAAATAAATTGTGTCAGAAGAAGTCAGCTACTACGAAGATTTTAAAGAAATACAAAAAAAAGTTTGGGGTCTTCTAACGGATGCTGTAAAAAATCGTAATTCAGAATTTAGAACCCCAGTTTTTATTTGTGGAGATGATAAAGATTTAGATGGTAGAGTTGTGGTTTTGAGAAAAGCTGACTCTGAAAAAAATATTATTCAATTTCATAGCGACATTAGATCTTCTAAAATAAATAAAATTAAAAAAAATCCATCTTGCTCTATTTTGTTTTATGGTAAAGAAGAAAAAATTCAATTACGCCTTAAAATTAATTGTGAGATAAATTACAAAAATGAGATAACAAAAGAGTCATGGAAAAAAACAGGTCATGTGAGTAGAAAATGTTATCTAGTGAAAGATAGTCCTGGAACTATATCCCAAAAACCGACTTCTGGTTTAAATGAGAAATTTAATGATTTTGATTTTACTAAAGAAGAAAGTGAGGAAGGCTATAAAAATTTTTGCGTAATAAAATGTAAAATTCAAAGTATTGAGTGGCTTTATTTAGCTGCAAAAGGTCATCGAAGAGCCTTGATTAAACTGGGTGAAATTAATGAATTCAAGTGGCTTATTCCCTAAAATTATTTTTTATACTTTTTATAGTTACTAACGTAATGTTCTGCGTTCTCTTTTATATGTTTTATTTCTTCATCTGTAACTTTTCGAATAACTCTTCCTGGGCTACCAACAACTAAGGATCTCTCTGGTATAACTTTATTTTCAGTAATTAAAGTATTTGCTCCAATAATTGAGTGCTTTCCAATTTTTGCTTTATTTAAAATAGTACTACCAATTCCAATTAAACAATCATCATCAATTATACACCCATGTAGCATAACCAAATGCCCGACTGTTACATTCTTACCAATAGTTGCAGGACATCCTGGATCGGTGTGAACTACGCTCCCGTCTTGAATATTGGAACCTTCCCCAATAGTTATAGGTTCTACATCTCCTCTTAGAGTTGCATTAAACCAAATATTTGCATCTTTTTTAAGAGTTACATTGCCTATTAAAACTGAATTTGGTGCAAACCAACTATCTTTGTCTAACTTTGGACTAATATTGTTGAAATCATAAATCATTATTATAATTATAATATATTATGGTTTTAACAAAAACTCCAATTTGTAATTTTGGTGAAAAACCTCATTCCTTTGAATTAAAAGATGTTAGTGAAAAAACTTATAATTTTAGGGATTTGGTTGGAGAAAAAGGAACATTGATCATGTTTATCTGTAATCACTGTCCTTACGTAAAAGCAGTTATTCAAAATATCGTACATGATGCCGATAAACTAAAAAATTTAAATATAAATACCGTTGCTGTAATGTCTAATGATACTAAAAATTACCCGGATGATTCATTTGAAAACATGATTAAATTCTCAAAAATAAATAAATTTAATTTTCCTTACTTGTTTGATGAGACTCAAGA
>NHIT01000026.1 GCA_002171925.1 Candidatus Pelagibacter sp. TMED196
ATTACCATTCCTCTTTTACTACTGGTAGTTGGTTCAATTTTTTCAGGTTTTTTATTTAAAGAATTTTTAATAGGGCATGATTATAATAATTTTTGGAGAGATTCTATTCTAATTCTAGAGAAATTTGATCATTCAGGTATTCCTCTTTGGCTTTTAGTGATAACTCCTTTCTTTGTTACAATTCTTATTCCTGTTTCCTTTTATTTATATATTAAAAAAACAAACTTTTTGTATGGAATTGTCTTAAAATATAAATCTTTGTATAACTTTCTTTTAAACAAATGGTATTTTGATGAATTATATAATCAGATTATAATAAAGCCTACAAAATTTATTGGATCTTTTTTTTGGGAAAAGGGTGATATCAAAATAATCGACAGATTGGGTCCTGACGGTATATCTAAAATAATTAAAATTATATCTAACAAATCAAGCAAATTCCAAAGNGGTTATATNTATGATTATGCNTTCATAATGTTAATTGGTCTTTCTTTNCTTTTAACTTTTTTCATATTCTANAAATGAACTTTCCAATTTTATCAGCTATAACTTTTATNCCTNTAATAGGTGCATTATTTGTTTTTTTAACANGAAGTGAAAAAGANGANAAAAATTCTGGCGCAATATATATTTCAATATTTACTAGNATTGTNAATTTNTTTATAATNTTATTTGTTTGGTATTCTATTGANAAAACNANNTCTGACTTTCAATTTGTTGAAGAATACAANTGGATAAGTGGTTTTATAAAGTTTAAATTTGGTATAGACGGGATATCAATTTTATTTATTTTATTAACTGCTTTTATAATTCCAATTTGTATTTTTTCATGCATTAATAGTGTTAAAACTCGATTAAAGGAATTTTTAATTGCACTTCTTGTTTTAGAAACCTTTATTATAGGAGTCTTCTGTTCTTTAGATCTGGTTATTTTTTATCTTTTTTTTGAAGCAGGTTTAATACCAATGTTTTTAATTATTGGTATTTGGGGAGGACCAAGAAAGGTTTACTCAGCATTTAAATTTTTCTTATTTACACTTTTGGGGTCGGTTTTAATGTTGGTAGCAATTATCTCGATTTATTGGATCTCTGGCACAACCGATATAACTGAGATTTACAAAATGGGTATACCACCAGAGCACCAATATTTATTATGGTTAGCATTTTTTAGTTCATTTGCAGTTAAATTACCAATGTGGCCAGTTCATACTTGGTTGCCAGATGCCCATGTCGAAGCACCAACAGCTGGGTCAGTGGTATTGGCTGCAATTTTATTAAAAATGGGTGGATATGGTTTCATTAGATTTTCAGTGGGAATGTTTCCAGTAGCCTCTGAATACTTTACTCCTCTAATTTTTTCACTAAGTGTAATAGCTATAATTTACACATCACTAATAGCCTTAATGCAAAAAGATATGAAAAAATTGATAGCATATTCATCTGTTGCACATATGGGATATGTAACAATAGGAATTTTTACTTTTAATAAACTAGGTATCGAGGGAAGTATTGTTCAAATGTTTAGTCACGGTATAATCTCAGCTGCTCTTTTTATTAGCGTTGGAGTTCTTTATGACAGAACCNATTCAAGATTAATAAAAACTTATGGNGGNATTGTAAATTTAATGCCCAAATACTCATTTCTTTTTATGATTTTTATTTTGGGAACACTAGGTTTACCTGGCACGAGCGGTTTTGTAGGAGAATTTTTAGTTTTAATCGGGGTATTTAAAGTAAATTATTTAGTCGCAATCCTAGCAAGTATTGGAGTTATATTGGCTGCTGCATATGCTTTATGGCTTTATAAAAGGGTGGTTTTTGGAAAAATGGAGAATATTCAATTAAAAAAAATAAAAGATGTAAATTTATCAGAGGTAGCAATATTAGGAATATTAAGTGCTGCTGTTTTACTTTTTGGATTTTATCCAGATCCTTTATTTCAAACTGTAAATGTATCGGTAGATAATTTAATCAATAATTACAATAANGATATTCAACAAAATATAACATTNAAAAAATAAATGCTTGATTTAAATTTTATAATTCCTGAGATTTTNTTAACTTTATCAATATTATTATTTGTAATAATTGGAGTATTTANNAAAAATAGTTTTGAGATTATTTACAAACTTTCACAATTCTTAATATTTTTACTTCTTATAATTATCTTCAGTAATATTGATGAATATTCAAAAATTTTAAACGAAAGTATATCAATCGATATGTTTTCAATTTATTCAAAAATTTTAATTTTAATCTCAACTTTTTTTATTTTATTTATTTCAAAGAGATACATTATTGATATCAAAAATAATAAATTTGAGTACCCAATTATAATATTACTTTCTATACTTGGAATGCTTATAATGGTTAGTTCTAACGATTTAATAGTTTTCTATTTAGGATTAGAATTGCAATCTTTAGCCTTGTACATTTTAGCTTCAATAGACAGGGATAATATTAAATCATCTGAAGCAGGCATAAAGTATTTTGTTTTAAGTGCACTTTCATCAGGTTTATTGTTATACGGCTGTTCATTAGTTTATGGATTTGCTGGTTCAACTAATTTTGAAATTATTTCAAATAATACTCAACCTTTTAATGTTGGAATTACATTTGGTATGGTCTTTATTCTTGTAGGTCTAGCATTTAAAGTTTCTCTAGTTCCATTTCATATGTGGACACCAGACGTTTATCAGGGGGCCCCCACATCTGTAACTAGTTTTTTCTCGGTAGTTCCAAAAATTGCAGGCATGACAATTTTTATAAAATTTATGTATGTACCATTCAGAGAGATACTTGACCAATGGCAATATATTTTAGTTTTCATGTCTATTGCTTCTATGATTTTAGGAGCTGTAGGGGCAATGGCACAGATGAATATTAAAAGATTAATGGCCTATAGTTCAATCGGGCATATGGGTTATGCTCTAGCAGGAATTGCCTCAGGAACAGAAAATGGTTTTAAGAGTACCTTGGTTTATATTTCGATTTATTTGGTTATGAATATTGGTGCTTTTGGATGCATACTATTAATGAAAAGAGATGGAAAATATATTGAGGAAATAAATGAGCTTTCAGGAGTATCAAAAAATCATCCACTAATGTCTTTAGGATTTTTGATAATATTATTTTCATTAGCAGGCATACCCCCGCTAGCAGGTTTTTTTGCTAAATTTTATATATTTATGTCAGTGATAGAGAGCAATATGTTTACATTGGCAATTGTTGGATTAGTTACTACAGTGATATCAGCATTTTATTATATTAGAATAATCAAGGTAATGTACTTTGATGACCCTAAAAAAACTTTTGAAAGATTTACAGACTACAGAATACATGGACCTATAATCATAAGTTGCATTTTACTAATTTCATTCTTCCTATACCCATCATTTTTAAATGATATAGTTTCAAAAATTGTAATTTTTTGATGAAACTTAGATTAATAAAATTTTGCAACGTAAAAAGCACAAATGACGAAGCTATCAAAAAAATTAAATCTAATAAAATTCATGCTGGTATAGTTTACTCATATTCTCAAACAAAAGGACGAGGCACGATGGGAAAAAAATGGATCTCATTTAATGGAAATTTCTTTATAACAATTTTTTTTGAATTAAAAGAAAGTATGCCAAACTTTAAAGAATTTTCTGTTTTAAATCCCTTGATTCTAAAAAAATTGTTATCAAGATATACTAATTTAAATATTAAGATTAAGAAACCAAATGACTTACTAATAAACAATAAAAAGGTTTGTGGAATTTTACAAGAAACTTTAAAAATAGAGAAAAAGTTATTTTTAATTATTGGTGTTGGAGTTAATACAATAATTGCCCCCAAATCAAAAAATATAAAAGCAATATCATTGAAAGAATCGGGTAAAACAATAATTCAAAATCAAGATATTTTAATAAATTTAAAGAACGAGTATGAAAAAACTTTTTTTAACTACAAGCTAAATAAGTGTTTTTTGTAATATGATTAAAAGTCTCATTATTAATGAAAATTTAGAAAAATATATAAGAGAAAATAGTTATGATCTTCACCCGGTACAAAAAGACATTATTGAATATAATAATTCTTTAGGAAACCAAAAAAAAATGCAAGTATCCGTTACTCAATCATATTTTTTTCAATTTTTAATAAAAACAAATAATATAAAAAACATTTTAGAAATTGGTACTTTTACGGGATACAGCGCCTTAACTATGGCATTATCTTTACCAAAGAATGGAAAAATTACATGTCTCGATATTAATGAAGAAACCTCAAAACAGGCTATAAATTTTTTTAAAAAGGCAAAAGTAGAAAATTTAATTGAATTAAAAATAGGACCAGCTTTAAAAACATTGAATCAAATAAAAAAACAAAACCTTTTTTTTGATATGATATTTATAGATGCTGATAAAGAAAATTACAAAAATTATTATAATGAATGCTTTAATCTTCTTAAAAATAAAGGTTTCATATTGATTGATAATGTTTTGTGGCACGGTGATGTGGCAGATCCAAATAAAAATGATAAACTAACAAATATTTTAAGAGACTTTAACTCTTTTCTGAAAAAAGATGATAGGATACATAGAACTATACTGCCACTTGGTGATGGTATAACTATTTGTAGAAAAATTTGATGTTTTATATTTTTGGTTTTTATAAATTTCGTAAGCTTAACAAACTAAATAAGCATAAAAATTCATTTTTAAAATTTTTAATAAATAATAATATTAAAGGTACTATTATAATTTCAAAGGAGGGTTTAAACGGCACATTATCTGGCTCTCGAATTAATTTGATAAAAATTAAAAAAAAGATTAAATACATTTTTAAAATTAAAAAGTTTGACTCGGAAAATCATTCAAAAAATAAATTCCAACCTTTTCAAAAAGCAAAGATTAAAATCAAGGAAGAGCTAGTACCTATTGGTTTTAGAGTTTCATCTACTGAAAAAATTAAAAATCAAACAGAACCAAAAGACTGGAATAAACTTCTAAAAGATAAAAATATTAAAATAATTGATACAAGAAAACCTTTTGAATTTAAAGTAGGTACTTTTACAGGTGCAGAAAATCCAAATATTAAAAATTTTAGAGATTTTCCCAAAAATTTCAAAAAAGTTAAAAAAGAAACAAAAATAGCAATGTTTTGTACTGGTGGTATAAGATGTGAAAAAGCCTCAATTTATTTAAAAAGAAATGGTTACAAAAAAATTTACTTATTAAAAGGAGGAATACTAAATTATTTAAATAAAATTGATAAATCTAAAAGCTTATGGAATGGTGAGTGCTACGTTTTTGATAATAGAGTTTCAGTTAAGCATAAATTAAAAGTTGGATCTTATATAATTTGTAGTGGATGTAGAATGCCAGTATCTTTGAGTGAAAGAAAATCGAAAAAATATAATGAGGGAATAACATGTCCAAAATGTTATGATAAATTATCAGTTTTGCAAAAAGAAAGATTTTCAATGAGGCAAAAGCAAATTACAAGAGCTAAAAAATTAGGAAATAAATATTTTTTCCAAAAAGAATTTCATTGAGGTATTTTTGAAACAAAATCTCAATTTTACCTCAAGCCCTATAAAATCTTTACTTTTTAAAATAGCTATTCCATCAATGACTGGGAGTTTATTTCAAACATTATTCAACATTGTTGATACATTCTATGCCGGAAAAATTTCACCAGACGCATTGGCAGCATTAGCTAAAGCGTTTCCATTGTATTTTTTAATAATATCTGCCGGTATTGGAGTTGTTGCGGGTTGTAATTCACTGATTGCTAACGCAATTGGTTCAAGAAATAGTTTGTTAGCCTCTATTTACTCTTATCATTCAATAATTTATGGAGTTTTACTATCAGTTTTAATTACAATTATAGGAATTTTTTTTTCAGACGATTTATTAAAATCCATGGGAAGTTCTAATCAAAGTATAATTTTATCAAAAGAATACCTTGATATTATTTTTTACGGCACAATAGTTTTTCTAATATTAACAGCATTAAATTCAATTCTATACGCNCAAGGTGATACAAAAACTTATAGAAATGTTTTATTTTTTGGAGTTATTGCAAATATTATTTTAAATCCAATTTTTATTTATGGATTTTTATTTATNCCATCTTTTGGNATTGCTGGNCTTGCTATNTCAACGGTGATGATTCAATTTGTAGCCTGNATTTTTATACTATACAAAGTAAANAATACTCAACTNAAAATAAAATTTNAACTTTCAAATTTTTTAATAAAACGAAANTTCTTATTAAANGTTTTTAATCAATGNATGCCAATAACAATGGCTCTTTTTCTTGTTGCAACAGGAAGTTACTTAATACTTTCTTTCATAAGTGTTTTTGGTGATCAAGCTATAGCAGGATATGGTGCTGCAGTGAGGTTTGAACATTTATTTTCTTTACCAGTAATAGGCTTAAATACTGCAGTAATTTCTATTGCTGGGCAAAACTTTGGAGCTAGAAGATATGACAGAATTAAAGAAGTTTATTTTTCAGCGATATTTATAGGATTTATAATTATGTGCTTGTCAGGTGTTTTTATTTTTATTTTTGCTGAAATAATTATAAGTATTTTTTCTACAGATCTAGAAGTCTTAAAATATGGAGCTACTTATCTTAAAGTAGCAGCTTTTATAGGACCAGTTTATCCAGTCTTTTTTATTTCTCACGCTTTATTCACCGCCTTAAAAAAAACCTATATTATATTTTATTCAAATTTATTTAGAATGGTAATCTTACCTTTTATTATAGTTTGGTTCATTTTAAATATGATGGATGGTTATTTCCAGGATATATTTTATGGATTATTGATAATGAATTGGGTTTTTGGTCTAATTATGTTTTTTATTGCAAGATCAATTATGATTAAAACGTTTAATGAAGAGAAAAAAGTTTTCTTTATTTTTTGAACATGATATACAAACTAAATTTTGGTGAGGTGGGTGAGCGGTTTAAACCAGAAGTTTGCTAAATTTCCGTAGGTGTAACAATCTACCGTGGGTTCGAATCCCACCCTCACCGCCACACTTATCTAAAAAAATTATCAAGTTCTACAGGTTTCCCACTAAGCATATAACGATAAACACTTGCATTTTCTAGAACCCTTTGAACATAATTCCTCGTTTCTTTAAATTTAATTAATTCTATCCAGTTCACGAAATCTATGTTGCCTTTTTTTGGATCACCATTTATCTTTCTCCAATATTTAACTCTTTTGGGCCCAGCATTGTAGGCAGCGATTGCAAAAGGGTAGGTTTCTCCGTACTCATTTAAAAGTGAATTAAAGTAATATGTTCCAAGTCTAATATTATATTCTGGATCCGAAGTTAGCTTGCTTTTTCTGTAAGGAACTCCCATCTGCTTAGCAACTAGTTTGGCTGTATAAGTCATAAGTTGCATCATACCCTTTGCCCCAACGTAACTATTTGCTTTTGAATCAAATTCGCTCTCTTGACGTGTGATTGCTAGAATTATTTCTTGTGAGGGCATATTTTTACCGTTTATTACTCTAGGAGTTGTTATAATTGGATAATTATACTTATTATAAAATCTTTTTTCATATGAAGCTTTTTTTGAAACTTGTATAGCATAATCATATCTACCCACTTCTGTAGCCAATTTAGCTGCCAAAACTTCACTTCCTTTTTCGATATTTAAGTCAGCTAAATGCTTAATTATATCTTTACTATAAGTTGTTTTATTAAGTTCTTTTAAAAGAACAACATGTTTAACTAATGGATTTTTATTAAATTCTTTTTCATATTCCTTAGTATATTTTGAATTATCCACTAACTCAAATTGTCCAGTGGGATCTATTTTTTTAAAAGACAATTGTCCATAAAAAGTTGTTAAATATTTAGAACCTTCTTTAAAATAATCTTGGGATAATTTATTTTTTCCTAATTTTTCATAACATATTCCAATCCAGTAAGCACCTCTGCCTAAACTTATCGGATAACCTACATTTTGATAAAATGACTTGAAATGACCTACTGCAAGATTTGGATTGTTTAAAAAACTAACCGCAATCCATCCTGCCATCCATTCAGCTTCAGCAAATTCTGGGCCCTCATCTAAAGCATGGTTTTTTGCAACCTCATAAGCTTTTTGATATTTTTTTTTATATATCAATGATCTAGATATGATGTTTCTTTGTTTCCACCACAAATCTGCTCTTACTAACTCTTCTTTATTTAACGGTGCCCGATCAATAATTTCTAATGAGGAATCTGTTCTTCCTCTTCTACTTCTCCATTTTAATCTGTCATATCTTAGACCTATATCTGATTTTAGATTATCTGGGACTTTTGAAATAGCATCATCAACACCATAAGAATTACTCATTAAAATCTGCCTAGCATTGTATAGAGCCCTATAATCTTTAGGCAGATATCTTAATATTCTTTTTAAGTCCCAGTATTTATATTCCCATGCCATATAATCAGCTCTTTTCAAGTGGTCAGAACTATTAAGAAAATTTTTATATTTTTTATTTAAATATCTTAAATCTTTTGAACTTAAGGATGCATTAATCCATCCTTCTTTTATTAACTTTTCAGCTTTGACATTGTCACCTTTTATAAAATAAGACTCACCTAATTTGATTTTTCCAAATCCACTTAAAGGAGGCGTCGATTCAAACCATCCAATTACTGTGTTAGGACTATTTGAGCTTAAATTAATTTTGTGCTCGGCTAAATATCTCAGTCTATTAATTCTCGGATAATTTGGGTTATCGTCAATAAACTTTATATAGTCAGAAAATGATGCTTTATTACTTTTTTCTTTTAAATAAATCCAGGATATTAGATTTTTAAAATCTTTATCTTTCACTTTTTTAGTAATTCTAAATACTGATGTCCATTTTTTTTCATTAATATTAAAAAAAACCTCTTTAGCGTAAGAGTAATCTTTTTTACTTAAAACCTTTGATTCTTGAGCTTCTTTTGAAGCAATGGTTTTATATGTAATAGGTTTTTTTTCTGGTAATAAAAATTTTGTTACCACTTGCTCATTATTTGAATTCTTAGGAATTATTTTTTTTTCCTTAACGATTTCAACTTTTTTTTCAACTTTTATTTCTTTTTCTACTAAAGGCTTGTTCTGCGGTAAAGTTTCTTTTATTTTAGTTAGCTTAGGTTTTCCTATTGTTGGTTTTTTAAGAGGCAAAATGTTTCTTGATTCCACTTTTTTTATTGATTTAAATATTCCTTGTGGTTTAGGACTTGGTAGAATTACAGTTTTAGTATCCGAATAAGCTTTAACAAAAGTAAGTGCCACGAATAAAAAAACTAGACTAATTAAATGTTTAAGCATAAAGTTTAAAAAATAAAGATATTAACTATATAAAGAATTATGTTCAAAGGATCAATCGTAGCTTTAATTACCCCTTTTAA
>NHIT01000027.1 GCA_002171925.1 Candidatus Pelagibacter sp. TMED196
TTTGATTACCAAAAAAATTAATTTCTCTTGTTTTGATGTATTTTTTTTCTAATTTTATAATATTCATTTTAGGTGTTCCTATAAATTCAGCTACAAAAACATTATTTGGATCAGAGTAAACTTCATTAGGAGTAGAAAATTGTTCTATATTACCCTTGTTAAGAATTACAATTCTATCAGCAAGAGTCATTGCTTCCACTTGATCGTGAGTTACGTAAATCATATTAGTATTAATTTTTTTGTGAAGTTTTGATATTTCTACCCTCATTTCCGATCTTAGGGCTGCATCTAAATTTGATAGCGGTTCATCGAATAAAAAAATTTTTGGGTTTCTTGTTATTGCTCTTCCAATCGCAACTCTTTGTTTTTGCCCACCCGATAACTCTCTTGGTTTTCTTTCTAATAAGTCTTCAATTTGAAGCATTTTAGCAGCTTCTTTAACTTTTTTATCAATTTGGTTTTTATTTTTATTTTCCATTTTTAAACCAAATGACATATTTTCATAAACATTCATATGAGGATAAAGAGCATAAGATTGAAATACCATTGCTATCTCTCTTTTCGATGGTATTAAATCATTTAATATTTTGTCATTTAATAAAATTTCTCCTTGATCGATTGTTTCTAATCCTGATACCATTCTTAAGAGAGTTGATTTACCACATCCTGATGGACCAACTAAAACAACAAATTCACCTGAATTAATATTAATATTAAAATTATTAATTACTTTATTTTCTCCAAAGGATTTATTTATATTTCTAAATTCTATTTTAGACATATTCTAATCTACAATTTTTAATTTTTTTTAAAATTAAATTATGCATTATTTTCATTATAGGTATGTAAAAAATTCAAGACTACTTATTTTAAAGGCATATTTAATTACACGTATTCATATACATTCGTAAAATATTGTTATGAATTAATTACACTGATAAACTTATAACATTAATGAACAAGAGAGGAAATATGTTTAAAAAAATAATATCAATTTTCTCATTTGCAACATTTTTAATTTCAAGTGTTGCATTTGCAGATATTACTTTTTGGACTACAGAAGTACAACCAGCTAGAATGGCTAAGCAAGAAGAAATGGCCAAAGCTTTCGAAGCTAAGACTGGTATAAAAGTTGAAGTTATTCCTGTAGAAGAAAAAGACTTAGGAACAAGAGCTACAGCAGCTTCTGCTGCTGGAAACCTGCCAGATGTAATTTATCATACTTTGCAATATGTTCTTCCATGGTCTGAGGCTGGAATACTCGATGTGGATGCAAACAATGACATTGTAAATCAATTAGGTAGATCGACATTCGCACCTGGTGCCATAGAAATGGCAAAAAAAGGAGCACAAGTTGCTGCTGTACCAGTTGATGGTTGGACACAAATGGTAGTTTATAGAAAAGATTTGTTTGAAAGCGCTGGACTAGAGCCTCCAACAAATTATGCAAATATTACTAAAGCAATTAAAAAACTTTCTGGAAGTAATATGTATGGCTTTGTTGCAGCTACTAAGACAGATGAAAACTTTATGAGTCAAGTTTTAGAACACGTTCTTTTAGCAAATGGAGTAAATTTTGTAAAAAGAGGTGGAACTCAAAAACAAGGTAAAGCGTTAAAAAATGCTTTAGAATTTTATAAAGTTCTAGCTAAAGCAAGTCCTCCAGGAGAATTATACTGGAAACAATCTCGAGCCTTATATTTTGCTGGACGTACGCCTATGATAATTTGGTCACCATTTATTATGGATGAATTAGCAGGACTAAGAGATTCTGCTCCTCCAACTTTTAATGTTGATCCAACTTCAAACGAATTGGCTCAAAAAACAGGATTCATTACTAATTTTAGTGGTCCTGATAACAAAAGTGGAGCTGCTTGGGCTGATATAAGATACTTTGGTGTTACTGCAGATGCTGATACAGATGAAGCTAAGAAGTTTATCATGTATTCAATGGAAGAAGGGTACACTAGTACATTATCTATTGCTCCGGAAGGAAAATTTCCGGTGAGAAGAGGTAATGCAAGTGATCCAAATGCATTTACAAAAGCATGGAGCAAACTTCCAGTAGGAGTTGATAGAAAAGCTCCTTTAACTGATCTTTATTCAGCAGATGTAATTAATAATATAGTTGCCGGATTAGATACAGCCAACAGATGGGGAGTTAAAGAAGGAGAATTATCTAGAGCATCTAAAATTATTAACGCTCAATTTTTAAATAGAATCACAAGAGAATTTATAGACGATCAAATCTCTGTTGATGAAGCTGTTAATAAAATTAATGCTGAATTAGCTAAATTCTAATAATTTAAATTTATAAAAAAGCGGGTAATATCAACTTATCCGCTTTTTTTATGAGTAATAAACTTTCAAAAATAGAAAAAAGAACTGCTTATATTTTAACTCTTCCGGCAGTATGTCTTGTATTTGCGATAATCTTATTTCCTATATTTGCAAATGTATGGATAAGCTTTAAAGAAGTTGGATTAAAAGATATTAGAATACCAGAGCCAAGGGCAAAAAAGATTGTTAAATTTATTTCAGAAGAACCTTCAAAAATAAAAATAATATATAAATTAAGAAATAGCTCTTTAATTCAAGAGATTAGAAATATTAGTTTTGTAGATAAGTTTCCTAAAAATACGAAACCTATCGATCTAGATGAAAGATGTATTTTTAAAGTAAACAAAATAAAGTGTAATTTTGGAAATTGGCAAGCCAAGTATAGAGAAAATTTTGAAATAATTCTTAAAAGCACAGATGGAAAAAAAATAGAAAAAAATGAAGTAAAATCCTTTAAGCCAAAATTGAATGGAAAATCTGACAATATATTATTAAGTACTAGCTTTACATTAAAAAATTTTAAAAAAGTTTTATTTGAAAATGAATTTTTCGATTTATTATCAACTACTTTTTATTACACATTTTTTGGAACAGTTGGTTCAATAATTTTTGGTGTACTTGCTGCTCAGATGGTTAATCAGAAATTTTTTGGAAGAACTTTTATGAGAAGTATATTGCTTTTTCCTTATGTTGGACCTGTTGTAGCATTAGCATATACCTGGGAACTTTTACTTGATCCAAATAGTGGTACTTTAAATAGTTTATTAATAAATTTTCAAATAATTGAGAACCCAATAAATTTACTTGGTCAAAAATATATTATTTTTAATTTTTTTGGATTTGATTTAAAGTTGCGTCTTGCCCTTACTACAGTTATTTTTTTTGAAATTTGGAGATACTTTCCATTAGCCTTTCTATTTATTCTTGCACGCCTTCAAGCAGTTCCAAAGGAACTTTATGAGTCTGCAGACGTAGATGGGGCTGGACCTATCCAAAAGTTTACCAATATTACACTTCCACAAATTACTGCAGTTATATCGATATTATTTATGATCAGATTTATATGGAATTTTAATAAATTCGAGGATGTTTTTTTACTTACCGGAGGAGCTTCTGGAACTAGAACATTGCCTATAAATGTATATCAACAAGGTTTTGCTATTTCAGATATAGGAATGGGATCTGCTGTATCCATAGTAATTGTAATGCTACTTTTAATATTTATGTATTTTTATTTTCAATTGATAGGAAAAAAAGCAAATGAAAATTAAAAATATAATAATTTATTGTATAATTTCTTCACTATTTTTATTTAGTTTAGTTTCAATATGGAAAATCCTAGCTACATTACAGGGATTAGATGTAAAAAATTTTAACTTTAGTATAATTTTCTTTATCGGTTTTATTATTTCATTAAGCTATTTAATTTTAGGCAATAAGATTAATAATAAAATTAAATCAATATTTTTTTCTTTAGCTTTTACTTTTTTAGATAGTTATTTAATACAATCTTTACCTATGTGGTATAGTATTGGAATATTTCTTATAGTATATTTTTTTACACACAAAATACAAAAATATAGCAAAGAATATTTAAATCAGGAATATTCTTCACAAATTGTACTTTTTGATTTTTTAACTTTATTTGGAATAGTCTTATTTTCATTTGTAATACTTTTTCCATTTTATATGATGTTAGTAACTAGTTTTAAAACTCAAATAGCATTATTAGTTAATCCTTTAGATTTTAGTATAAATTTTAANCAAGAAATGAAAGAGCTTTTCAAATCTTATTTTGTGATATTTAAAACTTATAAGTTTGGNAAATTTATTTTGACTAGCAGTATAGTATCAATTGGAACAGTAATTATAACTTTAATTTTTGCAATTCCTGCTGCATACGCAGTTGCAAGATTAAATTTTTTTGGAAAAACATTTTTATCTACTTCAATATTAATAATTTATATGTTCCCAGCAATAGTNTTGGTAATTCCATTATATACTGTTTTTAGTCAGCTAGGTCTCAGAAATTCTATTGAAGGATTGCTTATAGTGTATACTGCCACGACTCTCCCAGTTGCAATCTATATGTTGCAAGGATATTTTAAAAGTATTCCAAAAGAGTTAGAAGAAGCAGCTATATTAGATAGACAAAATTGGTTTGGTATTATTTTTAAAATAATTATACCTCTTAGTGTGCCTGCGATATCATCTGTTGCACTTTACGTGTTTATGATTGCATGGAATGAATTTTTATTCTCTTTAATGTTTTTAGATAATCCTAATTCATTTACTTTATCAAGGGCAATCCAATACTTAAGNGGAGATGCTGAAACNCCAAGACAATATTTGATGGCAGGCTCTGTTATAGTTACATTACCAGTATTATTAATATTTGTTTATTTTGAAAAATATTTGGTTAGTGGGCTTACAGCTGGAAGTGTAAAAGGTTGATGAAGAATTTAAGCAAAACTGCAAAAAAAATTCTTAAAACCAATAGAAGAAAAGGATACACGCTTCCAACAAATAATAAGCTATATCCAGCACAATGGAACTGGGATTCAGCATTCATTTCAATAGGTTACTCTTATTTTAATTTAGAATATGCAATTAAAGAATTAGAAACATTGCTAAAAGGACAGTGGAAGAATGGAATGATTCCACATATCTTATTTCATGAAAAGGANGATANNTATTTTCCTAATCANAAAACATGGAGATGTGGTAATTCTGTTTCTTCTTCAGGCATAACTCAACCACCAATAGNAGCTACGGCATTAAAATTAATTATTACTAGAAATAAGTTAAANAAAAATCAAAAAAAAAGAGTAATTTTANTGATCAAAAAATTAAAAAAATATCANGATTGGTTTTATAAATATCGTGATCCAAAAAATACGGGTTTAGTTTCTATAATTCATCCATGGGAAAGTGGTTTGGATAACTCACCACTTTGGGATTCATCTTTAAAAAAAATAAAAATTGATAAAAAATTATCTTATAAAAGAAGAGATTTAGAAGTTTCAAATTCAAAAGCNAGACCTTTAAAAAGAGATTATGACTGTTACATAACTCTTCTAAATCAATTCAAAAAATTAAATTATAATCCTAATAAATTATATTATAATTCAATGTTCAATGTAGTTGATATTGGATTCAATTCAATTTTATTAAAAGCTTCAAAAGATTTATTAGAAATTTCAAAATTGTATAATTTAAATTTTAATGATTTGAATAAAAAAATATTTAAAACTGAAAGCAGTTTATTAAAAATGTATAATAAAAAAAAAAATATTTTTTATTCATATGATTTAAAAAATAAATTTTTTATNAACATACCTTCTATTTCAAACTATTTTATTTTATTTGCTGACTTGAATGATGAAAAAGTAAATAAAAGAATTATTGAAAGTCTTAAAGGATACAACCAAAAAGAAAAATANATTTTTTCTTCAATAAAACCAGATCANAAATCTTTTGATGAAAAAAGGTATTGGCGAGGACCAGTTTGGATAAATACAAATTGGATCATTTATCAAAGTCTGAAAAACAAAGATAAAGTATATGCAAAAAAAATTAAAGATAAGACAATTAAACTTATTGAAGAAAAAAATTTTTTTGAATATTATAGCTGCAAAAACGCAGAAACACTGGGCGCCAACAATTTTTCATGGAGTTCAGCTCTTTATTTGGATTTGATTTATGAAAATAATTAATTATGACTTATAATTGGAATTATCCTACAACGATGTGGGTAGGTGAAAAAAGAGTTAAAGATTTACACTTAGCTTGTAATAACTTAAATATTAAAAACCCTTTATTTGTAACTGATAAAGATCTTATAAGTTTGCCGTTTGTAAAAGAAATTATTTCAGATTTAAATAATCATTTNAAANAATTAATAACNTTTTCTNATTTTGGNGGNAANCCAATTGGTGAAAACGTAGATGNNGGNGCAAAAATTTATAAAAAAAATAANTGTGATGGCGTTATAGCATTTGGTGGAGGAAGTGGATTAGATGTTGGTAAAGCAGTAGCTTTTATGGCAGGTCAAACAAGACCTATATGGGATTTTGAGGATATAGGCGATTATTGGAAAAGAGCAGATGAAAAAAATATTGCTCCAATAATAGCTGTACCAACTACAGCTGGCACAGGTTCAGAGACAGGAAGAGCTTCNGCAATAATTAANAATCAAACTGGAGTAAAGAAAATTATATTTCATCCAAAATTTTTACCATCCATAGTTATTTTAGACCCAACCTTAACAATTGATTTATCTCCAAGACTAACCGCTGCAACAGGAATGGATGCTCTCGCACATAACTTAGAAGCTTTCTGTGCTCCTGGCTTTCATCCAATGGCTGATGGTATTGCAATTGAAGGTATGAAGTTAATAAGAAAATCACTTTTAAAAGCAGTAGGTAATGGAAAAGATTTAAGTGCTAGGGCAGATTTGTTAGCTGCAGCAAGTATGGGCTCAACTGCTTTTCAAAAAGGATTAGGCGCAATTCATTCATTAAGTCATCCTGTTAATGCGCAATATGATATCCACCATGGATTATCTAATGCAATTTTTATGCCATATGTTTTAACATTTAATAAAGATTTGATTGAAGATAGAATAGTTTCTATATGTGACTATCTTAATATCGATAAAAACTTTAAGAGTTTTTTAGATTGGATTTTAGATTTAAGAAAAGATTTAGAAATACCCCATAAACTTTCAGACGTTGTAGAAAAAAGTAAAATTGATTTAAATAAATTATCTCAAATGGCTTTAGATGATCCATCGACAGGAACTAATCCAAAAAAATTATCTCTAGAAGATATGAAATTATTATATGAACATAGTATTTCAGGAGAATTATTTTAATGAAAAGAATTCTAGTTGTTGAAGGAAATTTAAGGGAAGAAAATCAAGGTTTTACTAATGGAGGAATTAAAACTCATACGGAGAGTCTAAAGGATAGCATAAGCCACTTTACAGAAAATTTAGATATAGATGTAGCCAATCCATCATCAGATGAAAATATTTTTGAAACTGTTAAAGATTTAAACAAATATGATGCTCTTATTTGGGGTGGTAGCAGTCTTAATATTTATAACGATACTATTGAAATTAGAAGACAGCTTGAATTTATGAGAGAATGTCAAAAGAAAATTAAAAAAATGTTAGCGATTTGCTGGGGAATGCAGGTGGCTGTAACAGTTGCAGGTGGAGAAGTAAAAAGATGTAAAACAGGATCTCATAGAGGGATCGCGCATAATATAAAAATAAATAAGGAAGGGCTCAAACATCCATTATATAAAAATAAAGACAAAATATTTAATACTCCAGCATTTAATTTTGATGAAGTTGTAACTTTGCCACAAAACTCAACTTTACTGTCTTCAAATTCAATTAATAAAGTTATGGCGACAAATTTTCAAGTTGGAGATTGTGAAATTTGGGGTATTCAATATCATCCTGAAATTACCTACAAAAAAATGGTCAACTTGATTCATTTTAGGAAAGATCGACTTTTAAATAATAAGGCTTTTAAGGACGAGATAGATATAAATGAGCATGTAAAGATTATTGAAAATGAAGATAAAATAACAAAAAAAGATGCAAGAATGAGGGAACTAGAGAACTGGCTAAATTATATAGATGTTCATTAATACCAAAGAAAAAATTATAAACTATTTCAATTCAGGTATAAAAAAAAAATTACTCATAGGCGTTGAAAATGAAAAATTTTTATTTTCAAAGAAATCTTATAAAAGAGCTAGTTACACTGAAGTTAAAAAAGTATTAAGTTTATTAAAATCAAAGTTTAATTGGAAACCCATAAAAGAAAAAAATAATTTAATTGGACTTAGCCACAGAGGAAAATCGATAAGTTTAGAACCTGGAAATCAAATTGAATTAGCCGGAGATAAGTTAAAAAGCATACATGAAGTGTGCTTTGAAGGAAATCTGTTTCAAAATCAGCTTAACGATGTATGTGAAAAAGTTGGACTTGAGTCAATTTCCATTGGTTACGATCCCTATACCAAATTAAACAAGGCACTAAATAATCCAAAAGAAAGATATAAAGTTATGACTAAAGAAATGCCAAAAGGTGGTAAGTTAAGTTTGAATATGATGTACCAAACAGCAGGTACACAAATAAATTTAGATTACTTATCAGAAAATGATTTTATAAAGAAATTTAAGTTAGCTGCCAGTTTAACGCCTCTTTCAATAGGAATTTTTGCCAATTCTCCTGTCAAAGAAAAAAAATTATCAAGATATTTATCATATAGATCAAAAGTTTGGCAAAGTACATCTAGAGGGGGGTTGCCTAAAATTTTTTTAGAAAATTTAGATTTTGAAAAATATGCGGACTTTATATTAAACAAACCTCTTCTTTTTATTAACAGAGGAAAAAAGGTAATAGCTGGTAAAGGAAAAACATTTCAAGATTATATGATGGGAAACATTAAAGATATTAAAAACCAAAAACCAAAAAAAAAAGATCTAGAAGTTCATTTAAGTACAATATTTACAGAATTAAGGTTAAAAAAATATATAGAAATTAGATCATTAGATGCTTGTGAATGGGATTGTCATTGTGCAGGACCTGCATTTTT
>NHIT01000028.1 GCA_002171925.1 Candidatus Pelagibacter sp. TMED196
AAGATAGTCATTTACTGTAACTATATGTACACCATTTCCGCTTAAAGCATTTAGGTAAGCAGGCAATGTAGAAACTAAAGTTTTACCTTCCCCTGTTTTCATTTCGGCTATACTACCTCTGTGGAGAACTACGCCACCAACAAGTTGAACATCATAGTGTCTCTCACCCAAAGTTTGCTTTGCCGCCTCCCTAACCATTGCAAATGCTTCGGGCAATGCATCTCCTAACTTCCTTCCTTCGGATATGTTTTTTTTTAATTGATTAGTTTTCTCAACAAATTTTTCTGGCGTAAAATTTAGAAAATCTTTCTCTAGATTATTAATTTTTTGAACCAAAGGCTTAATTTTGTTTAATTCCTGTTGATTACTGCTTTTAAATAACTTATTTAATGCTGTAGTTATAAAATTCATTTTTAATTTATATATTATATAGTGATTAATTAAGATATTTACATGACAATAAACCTAAAAAATTTTTTAAAAGACAAACCGAAATTGTCAAAAATGGGGGAATTTCAAGAACTCCAAGAAATTGATGGTCTTGAAGTGTCAGCGGTTTCAGCTGATTTATATGGAAGCGGTAGAGATGATTTAGCGCTCTTTTATTTCAAGGATGGCGCAAATTATGCAGCTGTTTATACAAACAATTCCATATGTTCTGAGTCTATAGTTTGGAACAAAGGGATTAGAAAATCATCTATAAAAGCCTTAATGGTAAATACTAAAAATGCAAACACCTTTACTGGATCTCAAGGTTTTGAAGGTTTAGATAGTATTTCAAAAAACTTGGCAAAAAATTTAACTTTAAGAGAAGCACAGAAATATGAAGGAACTAAAAATGTTGTTAAACCAAACGAAATCTTATTTGCTTCAACTGGAGTTATAGGTGAAAAGTTCCCGACACAAAAAATAAAAGATAGTATTCCAAGTTTAGTTGAAAAGCTAAGAGATAGACAAAATAAATTTATTTGGTTTAAATCCGCTTCATCAATTATGACAACGGATACAAGACCAAAACTAGCTTACGAAGAGTGTAAATTTGGTAATCATGATATTAGGCTTTGCGGGATAGCCAAAGGCTCAGGTATGATAGCGCCAAATTTAGGAACCATGCTATCATTTGTTTTTACTGATGCAGACATACCTTCAATTTATTTAAAAAGTTTGCTTAAAAAGGCAGTTTCAAACTCTTTCAATTCCATAACAGTAGATAGTGACACTTCCACAAATGATATGGTTGCAATTTTTTCAACAAATAAATTCAAAACAGGCAAAGTTTATAATGCTTTAGATCCAAAGCTTAAAGATTTTGAAAATGCCTTACAAAAACTTTTATTAAATTTAGCAAAACAGATTGTAAGTGATGGCGAAGGTGCAAAAAAGTTCGTCACAGTAAGAGTCATCAATGCTAGGTCACAACAAATGGCAAAAAAAATTGCATTCTCAGTTGCTAATTCTCCTCTTTTTAAGACAGCAATGGCAGGAGAAGATCCAAATTGGGGAAGAGTAATTATGGGAATAGGAAAATCTGGAGAAAAAGTTTCTTTAGATAAAATCGAAATAAAATTTGGAGATCTAAAAGTTGCAGAGAAAGGTAAAATTTCTGATAATTATGATGAAAAAAAACTTAAGGAATATATGAAATGGGACTCGCTATTAATAGAAATCAATCTTAAACTTGGACAAGGCTCATACGACTGTTATACATGTGACTTTACAAATGATTATATTAAAATTAATGCTGATTACAGAAACTAATGATTAAATATAATCTTAAATGTAAAAATAAACATGAGTTTGAAAGTTGGTTTTCTGACTCAAAAGAATTTGAAAAATTAAGAAAAAAAAAAATTATAGAATGTACTTTTTGTGGTACAAAAAACGTTCAGAAATCAATAATGTCTCCAAGCATAGTAAGTAAGTACCAAAAAGAAAAAAATACACAATCATCAAGATACTTAAAAAAGATTAGGCGAGATTTATTAAAAATGAGAAATTTTATTGAAAAAAATTTTAATTACGTTGGGGATAATCTCCCTCAAGAAGTAAGAAATATATATTATGACAAAAGTAAAAATAAAAATATATATGGAAAAGCGACGTTTGAAGAAGCAGAGGAATTAAGAGAAGAAGGAATAGAACTCACAACTATTCCATGGATAGATAACAAAAAAGAAAACTAATTTTTTTTGGCAAGAAGAATATAGTTTACAGAACAATCTTCACTTTTAGTCCAATTATTTGAAAATACATTGAATTTTAAACCGGTTAGGTCAAGTTTATTTAAATTTAGTTTATTAAATTTTTTCTCTATTTCAGCTGGCGTTAAAAACTTTTGCCAATCATGTGTACCTATTGGAAGCCACCTAAGGATGTATTCGGCGCCAACTATTGCCTTTATATAAGATTCGAAAGTTCGATTAATTGTTGCAACAAACATTATTCCATCCTTTTTTAAAAGTTTAGATGCCGATCTCAGAAATAAATCTACGTTTTCGACATGCTCGATGACCTCCAGATTTAAAATTACATCAAACTTATCTTGGATTTTATTTCTCTCTGGTGATGTATTCAAATATTTTATTTTAAGGTTATTTTTTTTGGCATGAATTTTTGCTACCTGAATATTCCTTGAGGATGCATCAATTCCTGTGACACTTGCCCCTAATCTAGTTAATGGTTCACTAACCAGACCTCCTCCACATCCTATATCCAAAAATTTTAACCCTGAAAGAATTCTACTATTATTATTTTTAAGATTAAAATGATCAGTACATTTATCTATAATATATTTAATTCTTATGGGATTAAACCTATGCAAAGGTTTAAACTTGCCTTTAGCATCCCACCATTCATCTGCTATTCTTGAAAACTTTTGAATTTCCTCTTGATTTATTGTAGTCATTAAAACCTAAATATAATTAATTGTATTAATTTTAACTTAATTATTTTTAAAATTAAACCCAGTATGACAAAAAAAGTGCTTAAATTTGGTGGAACTTCAGTTGGATCAATTCAAAGAATTGTCCATGCGGCAAAAATAATCAAAAAAGAACATGATAGCGGAAACAAAATATTAGTTGTTGTTTCTGCGATGGCAGGAACAACTAATAATTTGCTAACCCACTCTCAGTCAATATCAAAAAATTTCAACAAAAGGGAACTTGACGTATTATTAACCTCAGGCGAGCAAGTCACAAGTGCTCTAATGGCTGGAGCTTTAAATCAACTAGGCGTTAAAGCAAAGTCTTGGATGAATTGGCAGATACCTATTATCACTGAAGGTGAAAATACTAATGCTAGAATTATTCAAATTGTGACTGAAAATGTAAATAAATATTTAGATTTAGGTGGTGTGGCTGTTATACCAGGATTCCAAGGTGTATCAAAATCGGGAGATATTACATCAATCGGAAGAGGAGGTTCAGATGCCACAGCTGTTGCAATTGCAAAAATATTTCAAACAGACAGTTGTGAAATATATACTGATGTTGATGGTGTATATTCATCTGACCCTAATAAAATACCTCTAGCAAAAAAAATTGACAAAATATCATACGAAGAAATGTTAGAGCTATCTTCTTTAGGAGCAAAAGTTATGCAATCCTCTGCAGTTCAAACTGCGATGATGAACAGTATACCAATTCAAGTTAAATCTACTTTCACAGAAAGAAAAGGTACAGAAATAAACAATAACGACAATATAGACTATAGCAAAGCAGTTACAGGTGTAGCGTACTCAAAAGATGATGCAAAAATAACACTTCTAGGAGTTGAGGATAAACCAGGCGTCGCAGCAGATATATTTGAGCCTCTTTCGAATAATCAAATAAATGTTGATATGGTTATTCAAAATATCTCAACAGACGGAAAGAGAACTGATGTAACTTTTACTATAAAGAGGCAAGATTGTAAAAATGCAACATCATTAATTAAAAACAACAAAAAAATTAAGTATGAAAACATATACATGAATGATAAAGTGTCTAAAATATCTATTGTTGGAGCTGGAATGGTAGCTACACCAGGAGTAACATATAAAATGTTCAGGTCATTATCAGAAGAAAAAATTAATATACTAGCTATTTCAACATCCGAAATTAAAATTTCAGTTATAATTGATGAAAAATTCACAATTAGTGCAGTAAAAAAATTACACAAAACTTTTAATTTGGATTAATTAAAATGCAAATTAGACCACACAGAATTATTAATAGGCGCAAAACTAAAAAAATTAAAGTTGGGAAAGTGTCTATTGGAGGAGACTCTCCTATTTCAGTTCAATCTATGACAAATACAATTACCTCAGATGAAACATCAACTATAAATCAGGTTAATCAATTAAAAGAAGTTGGAGCAGATTTAGTTAGAATTTCTTGTCCAGATCAAGACTCAACTAAAGCATTAAAAAATATTATAAAAAAAATAGATATTCCAATTATCGCTGATATTCACTTTCACTATAAAAGAGCAATAGAGGCCGCTAAATCAGGTGCTGACTGTCTTAGAATTAATCCGGGAAATATTGGATCAAACGAGAGAGTAAAAGAAGTAATTAAAGCTGCAAAAGATTATAATTGTGCGGTTAGAATTGGTGTGAACGCTGGTTCTCTCGAAAAGAAAATTTTAGAAAAATACAAAGAACCATGTCCCGAAGCTTTAGTTGAAAGTGCTACTTATAATATAAAATTATTGGAGGATAATGATTTTTTTAATTTTAAAATTAGTGTCAAATCCTCAGATGTTTTTTTAGCTGTNANGGCTTATGAACTNTTATCAAAAACTTATGATTATCCTTTACATCTTGGAATAACAGANGCAGGAGGATTAATTCCAGGCAGTATNAAATCATCTATAGGAATNGGATCCTTACTTATGAGAGGTATTGGTGACACCATAAGAGTCTCGCTCTCTGCAGACCCAGTTGAGGAAATTAAAGCAGGTTATGAAATACTAGGATCGTTAGGCATAAGATCAAGAGGTGTTCAAATTATTTCTTGTCCGTCATGTGCTAGACAAGCTTTTCCAGTTATTGAAACTGTAAAAATACTAGAAAGCAAATTATCTCACATAAAAAAACCACTAACTTTGTCAATAATTGGATGTGTTGTTAATGGTCCTGGAGAAGCTTCACAAACAGATGTAGGTTTAACGGGCGGTGGCGATGGCAATAATCTACTTTATCTTTCAGGCATTCCCCATGAAAAAATAGCCAGCACTTCACTTATAGATAAAGTTGTTGAGCTTGTAGAAGCCAAAGTTAAAGAATTAAAAAACTAAATCCAATGATACCCATTGATAAAGTTAAAAATATTATAGAAAGATATAATTTACTAGAGAAAGAGCTTTCTGCAGGAAAGTTTGATGCCAAGCTTTTTGCAAAAAAATCTAAAGAATATTCAGACCTTAAAAATATTATTAAACCTGCTCAAGAATATGCTGATTTTGAAAAGAATAAAAAAGATTTAAATAATATTATTAATGATAAAAAAAATGATCAAGAAATGATTACAATGGCAAAAAAGGAACTTGAAACAGCAGAAGTCCAAAAAACTAAATATGAAAAAATATTGAAAATATTTCTTTTACCAAAAGATCAAGATGATGAAAAAAACGTTATAGTAGAAATTAGAGCAGGAACAGGCGGATTAGAAGCTACATTATTTGTTTCCGATTTATTTAAAATGTATGAAAAAGTTTGTTCTAAAAAAAGATGGAAAATGGAAATAATAACCATATCAAAAAGTGAAGCAGGCGGGTTCAAAGAAATAATATTTTCTGTTAAGGGAGAAAATATTTTTTCTTATTTAAAATATGAGTCTGGAGTTCATAGAGTTCAGAGAGTGCCAAGCACTGAAGCTCAAGGAAGAGTACACACCTCTGCAGCAACGGTTGCAATACTACCAGAAGCTGAAGATGTTGATATAAAACTTATCGATTCAGATTTGAGAATAGATGTATTTAGATCTAGTGGCCCAGGGGGTCAGTCTGTTAATACAACAGACAGTGCGGTAAGAATTACACATATTCCAACCAACATAGTTGTGACGCAACAAGATGAAAAATCACAACATAAAAATAAGGCAAAGGCGCTTAAGATTTTAAGGGCAAGAATTTATGAAGCAGAAAAACTTAAAAAAGAAAAGGAGCGGTCAAACGAAAGAAAAAACCAGATAGGGACAGGCGACCGGTCTGAAAGAATTAGAACTTATAATTTTCCCCAGGGTAGAGTCACAGATCATAGAATTAATCTAACTCTACATAAATTAGAAGAATTTCTAAGCGGAGATATCCACGAAGAAATGAATGAAAATTTGAGATTAAAAGATCAAGATTTAAAATTACAAAGTCTAACTTAACATGAAAACTTGGCAGCTATTAAATATTGGATCAGAGATATTAAAAAAGAATAAAATTGCTTCCCATATTATTGATAGTGAAATTATTCTCTCCAAGATTTTAAATATATCAAGAGAGAAACTGTTAATAAACCAAAGCATAGTTAGTTCAAAAAATGTTGTAAAATTTAAAAGTAAAATTGTAAGAAGATCAAGAAGTGAGCCAATAGCTTATATTTTTAAAACAAAGGAGTTTATGGGATCAAATTTCTTTATTGACCAAAAATCACTAATACCTAGACCAGAAACTGAATTATTAATCGAACCAATTATGAAAATCTTTAAAAACAAAAATTTGTTTTTTTTAGAGGTTGGTATTGGAAGCGGTTGTATAATGCTATCACTTTTAAATCACTTAAAATATAGCAAAGGTATTGGCATTGATGTTTGTAAAAAAACCCTTAAAAATTCAGAAATAAACCTTAAAAGGTTTAAATTAGAAAATAAATGTAAGCTTTTTCACAAATCAGTTGACGAATTAAACAATATTAAATTTGATTTGGTCATATCTAACCCGCCTTACGTAGTAAAAAGAAATATTAAACGTTTATCTAATGATATTAAAAGATTTGAACCATCTATAGCTTTAGATGGTGGAAATGATGGTCTTGACGTAATTAAAAAAGTTATTTACAAGTCTNNNGAAGTTCTTAAATTAAATGGNATTTTAGCTTTAGAAATAGGTTACGGACAATATAGGTCNGTAAANNACCTNTTAATNNTTAATAATTTTAAAGAAAAATTNGTNATTAAAGANTATGAAAACAATATACGTTGTATTTTTAGCACGTTATTAAAAAAATAATTCAATTAATNAAAAAAAAAAATTTNAANAGATTTAATTTAGTAAAATGGAAATANTCAAATGAGANATGANAAAATAAGAAGATTNAAACCGAGAATGAATAAATTTCGTTCGAGAAGACCCTCAAACGG
Source organism: Candidatus Pelagibacter sp. TMED196 (assembly GCA_002171925.1). Next base: position 7,335 of record NHIT01000028.1, read on the forward strand.
AATGAGTAACAATGGAGCAATTCATCAGAACAATATTCACAGAAACGGTTTGTCAAGAAATCATGTAAATAAAAATCCTCACAGTTTAGAAAGAATAATTGAAAAATATAAAAATTTAGCAAAAGATGCTTTAAGTTCAGGTGACAAGATTTTACATGAAAATTATTTGCAACACTCTGATCATTTTTCTAGAATTTTATCAGAATTAAGCTCAAATAAAGTCAAAGAAACTTTTAAAGAAAAAGAAAGTAATAAAGAAGAACAAAATATTGTTAACGAACAAAGTTAATTTCTAAGTTCTGCTACCTCAACATCTAATTTAATTCTTTCAATTTCAAATAACTTTCTCTCTTCATCTTTTAAAATTTTTCCAGATGGTAACTTCAGTTTTTGTGAATTAATGAACTTTCCATTGTATTTAACTGTGTAATGTAAGTGAGGACCAGTTGACATTCCAGTATTTCCAACGTACCCAATAATTTGTCCTTGTCTAACACGCCTTCCAGTTTTCGTTGCAAATTTTGATAGGTGACCATAACCTGTTGTATAAGAAGAATTGTGTCTTATCCTCACACAGTTACCACCGTTACCGCACCACCCGGCTTTGATCACGGTTCCGTTGCCAGATGCCATGATCGGAGTACCAGTCGGCGCAGCAAAATCAGTTCCATTATGATGTTTGGTAAAACCTAAAATTGGATGCTTACGAGAACCAAATGGTGAAGATAATCTTGCCCCGTTAATTGGTGTCTTCATTAGTGCTTTTCTAATACTTTTCCCTTTTTCGTCGTAGAAATCAAAATCCTTTTTACTTTCAAATCTATATAATTTTATCTTTTGATTATTTACATTTAAATAAGCGTATAAAATTTTACCTGTTTGTATAAATTTATTTGTATCGTCAACGTATTTTTCATACATGACTACAAATTCATCGCCTTTTCTAATATCTCTTTGGAAATCTACTTCAAAACCAAATATTCTTGCAAATTCAATAATTATATTTGGCTCCATCTTGGCTTTTACTGCTGAACTATAAAGATTATTAGATATTTTTCCATCAACTACTATCTTTTTTTTAAATAGTTGAGTTACATTTTTTGTTATTTCAAGACCGTTATTACCCTTGTTAATATTTACGTATGTTGTCTTGGATATTGGATATTCTACTTTAAGTACTTCCATATCTTCCTTATCAGATGATCTTCTAAGTACAAATTTAACTTTTTGATTTGGAATTATATTTGAAAGCTTTCTTCTTTTAATTTCTTTAACAATAAAACTTATTTCTTTTTTTTTAACACTAAATTTTTTAAGTATTAATTCCATCGTATCATTATTCTTTACGATATAATCATACTCAAAATAAGGTGATTTAATTTGGTTAAGTAAATAATTTTTTAAAAGAACAGTTTCATTGCTTGAGATAAAGGAGTCTATAGCCTCTAATCTCTTTTTCTTTAAAGTTGACCCATAAGCAAATATTGCACTAATTAAAAATATTATTAAAAATCCAAATATTATGTAGTTTCTTGACACATCAATATCTATGTATAATTTTTTACAGTTATTAATGGCTTTATAAAAAAAATTTTTCAAAACATCTTTTTTCATTGTAGATTTTTCATATATTCAAAAAAAACGATTTGTACAATGCCAAGTAGTAAAAAAATAGCTATTTTACAAGGTTTTTCAGCAAAAACAGTTAAATATACGCCTTGATTAATTCCATGAATTTTGTATAACGGCGTCTCGCTCTAATCGGCATAGAAACTAAGCTTTTAGCATATTTCGATCTGATATGGCGCGATAGTTTTCTCTAAATTTGTGAAAACTCAGCTTTTTTAAATTGTTAAAAAATAAGAAGAGAAGTGTGGACGGTTAGGTTAACAAAGAAATTGTCGTACACACTTTAACGAAAGTAACT
>NHIT01000029.1 GCA_002171925.1 Candidatus Pelagibacter sp. TMED196
ACTTTACCTTGTGGGTCAAGCACATCTTTTTTCAACGTGATCGTTACAGCAAATTTCAATTTATTTTTTCTTAATACTTATTGATGTAGGTTTTTTAAAATTAACTTCACTTACATTAGTTGTTTCTGGAACTATTCCTAATCTTCGAGCCACTTCTTGGTATGCTTGAATAATATTTCCTAGATCTTTTCTAAATCTGTCTTTATCTAATTTTCTCTCACTTTTAATATCCCAAAGTCTGCATGTATCAGGACTAATTTCATCTGCTAGAATGACTTCTTTCTTATCTCCATCCCATATTCTTCCAAATTCAAGCTTAAAATCTACCAATTTAATTCCAATACCTCTAAACATACCAGACATAAAGTCGTTAACTCTAAAAGTCATCTCTTCAATTGTTTTAATTTCATTTTCTGTTGCCCAGTTGAAAGCATAAATATGTTCTTTGGCAATAAGTGGATCACCAAGTTCATCCTTTTTATAACAAAACTCTATTAATGGCTCTTCTAAAATTGTACCATCAGTTACTCCCAACCGCTTAGTTAATGAGCCTGTAGCAATATTTCTAACAATGATTTCAATAGGTATAATCTCCACTAACTTTATTAGCTGTTCTCTCATATTCAATCTTTTTATTAAATGATTTTTAATACCAACTTGATTTAAATTTTGAAGTATGTGTTCTGAAATTCTATTATTGAGAACACCTTTTCCTTCAACTGTTGCTTTTTTTTGATTATTAAAAGCTGTTGCATCATCTTTAAAATGTTGAATTGCTAAACCCTTTTCTTTGGTTTCGTAGATGATTTTAGCTTTCCCTTCGTAAAGTTTTTTACCTTTAATCATTTTTTCTTAATACTCTTGAGAAAATTACATTAATTTTTCTCGTGTGGTAACCAAAATCAAATAATTTTTTAAGAGTATTAACAGGTATTTTGTCCGTAATTACTTGGTCTTTTAATAAGCTATCGTAGAACGGGATATTATTTTCAAGAGATTTTATAGCACATTTTTGAACTATTCTATAAGCTTTATCTCTTCTTAAACCTTTGGATGTTAGTTCAAGCAATACTCTTTGCGAAAAGAATATCCCTTTTGTTAAATCAAGATTTTTTTTCATATTATCTTTATTAACTTTCATTGATTTTACAACATTGTTTAAGCGATCTAGAGCAAAATCTAAAGTTACAGTTGTGTCAGGACCTATATTCCTTTCTACACTAGAATGAGAAATATCTCTTTCATGCCAAAGCGCCACATTCTCCAAAGCCGGAATTACTGATGATCTAATTAATCTAGCCAATCCTGTAAGATTTTCTGTAAGAACAGGATTTTTTTTGTGTGGCATAGCCGAAGATCCCATTTGTTTTTTATTAAAAAATTCTTCTACTTCTGAAACTTCAGTTCTTTGTAAGTGTCTTATTTCAGTTGCGAATCTTTCAACAGAACTTGCTATCACACCAAGAACTGAAAAAAAATAAGCGTGTCTGTCTCTAGGTATAATTTGAGTTGAAATTGGTTCTATATTTAATTTAAGTTTATTAGCAACATATTTTTCTATTCTTGGGTCCACATTAGCAAAAGTTCCAACCGCCCCTGATATTGCGCATGTTGATATTTCTTTAATAGCACTCTGAAGTCTTTTATGATTTCTTGAAAATTCCTCGTAAAAAGTTAGCAGCTTTAAACCAAAAGTAGTTGGTTCAGCGTGTATCCCGTGGCTTCTTCCAATACATAAAGTGTATTTATGTTTAATGGCTTGTTTTTTTATTGAGTTTAATAAAATTTTAATATCCTTAGATATAATTAAACCAGATTGTTTTAATTGAATATTAAAGCAGGTGTCTAAAATATCAGAAGAAGTCATTCCTTTGTGTAAAAAACTTGCTTCTTTACCAACTTTTTCAATTATAGATGTTAAAAAAGCAATAACGTCATGTCTTACTTTTCCTTCTTCTTTTAAAATTTTTTCTACGTCTATTTTTGATTTTGATTTTACTTTTTTAACAACGCCCCTGGGAATTATTTTATATTTTTCCATTGCTTCAGCTGCAGCAATTTCAATTTCAAGCCACAAACTATATCTATTTTTATCAAGCCAGATTTCTCTAATTTCTTTTCTTGAATATCTTTCAATCATATCTTGTAAGGTGGATAATCTAATCCTTTATTTGAAATTGTAAATATTTCATAACCATCATCAGTTATACCAACAGTGTGTTCAAATTGTGCGGATAATTTTTTATCCTTTGTAACTGCTGTCCACCCATCATTTAATACTTTAGTTTCATAATCACCTTCATTAATCATAGGTTCAATTGTAAAAATCATTCCAGTCTTTAATTTATCACCAGTTTTTTCTTCTCCGTAATGTAATATATTTGGATATTCATGAAATTTTTTACCAACCCCGTGTCCACAAAAATCTCTGACAACTGAAAAACCTTTTTTTTCAACATAATTTTGGATAACAGAACCTATATCTCCAAGATAAATATCATTTTTTAAAATTTTAATAGATTTAATCAAAGCATCATAAGTAGTTCTTACCAACTGATTTGCTTTTGTTGATACTTCGCCAACAAAATACATTCTACTAGTGTCTCCATGCCACCCATCCTTCAAGGCTGTTACATCCACGTTTACAATATCTCCTTCATCTAAAACTTTATCTTTTGGTATCCCATGGCAAACTATATGATTTGCTGATGTACAACATGATTTTGGATAACCTCTATAAAATAGTGGAGCCGAGTAAGCTTTATGATCGTTAATAAAATCATAACATAATTTATCAATTTGTTCAGTTGTAACACCGGGTTTAACTATCTTTGCTACTTCGTCCAAAGCCGCAGATGCAATAGAACCAGCTTTTTTTGTCCCAGCGAAAGCTTCTAACATTTTATCAGTCATTTAATAAATTTTTATTTTATTATTTATTTCTATGCTTTTGTCTGAAAATTTACAATCATAACAAAGTATTTTTATATTTTTTTTTACGGCTTCTTTGTAAAATTTAGAATATTCAGGGTCTATATCTGCAGCTATACTAAAAGATTGACAATTTTCAATCTGTACTAAAAATAACAAGTAGCAATCATAACCCTGTTTATTTGCAGAAATTAAACTTTCAAGATGTTTCTTGCCTCTAGAGGTTACAGAATCTGGAAACTCGGCGTGTCCTTTTTTTCTACTTAGTGAAACACTTTTAACCTCAAGAAAAGCTTTTTTATTTTTTTTTGAACTATTCAAAAGGAAATCAAATCTGGTACTTATCCCATATTTTTTTTCTGGCGTTATTTGATTATATATAGCCAGATCTTCAATATAATTNTTTTCTAATGCNTCTTTTNCTATTTTATTAGTAATNTGNGTGTTNANACAAAATTTTGAATTATTNACTTCTATAATNTGNAGTGTGTGACTGAGNTTCCTTTTTTCATTGTTTGNNNTTGTNATCCANACCTTATTTCCTTTNGTCAAAAGTTTTTGCATAGATCCNGGGTTNGGACAGTGAGCTGTAATNACTTTNTTTNCCATTTTAATATCAACAAAAAAACGCTTATATCTTTTTATNAAAACACCTGATATTAATTCATTTTCAAAATCCATTTTAAATNGTACCAAATTATGGCTAGAAAATATAAAAAAATTTCCGCATCAATTTTAGTTATCGGCAATGAAATTTTATCAGGAAGAACAAAAGATCAGAATGTTTCTTATTTGGCATCATGGTTAAATACAAANCTTGGAATAAAAATACACGAAGTTCGTATAATTCCAGATGAGGAGAAAAAAATAATAAAAAATCTTTTAAATCTTAGCAAAAACTATAATTATGTTTTTACAACAGGNGGAATTGGNCCAACACATGATGATATAACAGCTAAATCTATTTCNAGAGCCTTTAAAAAAAAATATATGTATAACAAAGAGGCNTATGAAATTTTAAGTAAATATTATGGNAAAAAAGAATTTAATGACTCTAGAAAAAAAATGGCAAAAATGCCAGAAGGTTCAAAATTAATACATAACCCCTCAAGTGCTGCACCAGGTTTTATGATTAAAAATATAATTTGTCTTCCAGGCGTTCCTTTAATTCTACAATCCATGCTTCATAATTTAAAAAAATATTTAAAAAAGGGTTCTAAAATTTTTAGCCTTTCAATAAGCGCTCAGACAGTAGAGAGTAAAATTGCAAATAATTTGGAAAAGATACAAAATAAATACAAACAAATAGTTGAGATTGGAAGTTATCCTTTTTTTAGGCTTGGAAAAATTGGTGTATCAGTTGTTTTAAGGTCTGAAAAAAAAACAAAGTTACAATCTTGCCACAAAGAAATTATTAAAATGTTAACCAAAAAGAAATTACGAATTTTGAAAGGTATTTAATGTTATATTTTGCTTACGGGAGCAACTTACATCAAAAACAAATGAAACGAAGGTGTAAAAACTCAAAATATATAGGTTGTTATACACTAAAAAATTTTAAGCTTTCATTTAGAAATTATTATTTAGGCGGTGGTGTTGCTGATATTGAAAAAAAACAAAACAGTTTTGTGTTGGGTGCTATTTACAAAATAACAAAAGGGGACGAAAAAAAATTAGATGTTTATGAAAATTATCCTGTAACTTATATAAAGAAATATTTCACTCTAAATGGCACAAAAGTCATGTACTATTATATGCCAAAAAAAACCAAACATTTTCCCCCAAGTAAAAGATATTTAAATATCATCATTCAAGGTTACAAAGATTGTGGGTATAGAGATTCATTAATTGTCATTTCTAAGAATAAAAAAATAAAAGTAAAATGAAAATCTTTGATTGTTTTATGTATTTCGACGAAGATATACTTCTTGATCTTCGTTTAAATTATTTAAATAGCTATGTTGATAAGTTTGTAATTGTTGAAAGCAACTACGCTCACAATGGAAAAAAAAGAAGTTTAAACTTTAATATAAATAATTTTGAAAAATTTAAACATAAAATAGTTTATTTAGTTTTGGACAAAGAACCCACTGGAATTGCAAATTTTGATGATAAGGATCACATTGATATAACTAATTCAAAATATTTTCTTAATGCGTCTAAACGAGAAAATTTTCAAAGAAATTATATTCAAGAAGGACTTAAAGATGCAGATCCTGATGATATTGTTATGATCTCAGATTTAGACGAGATTCCTAATCTAGAGCAAAATAACTTGAGTAATATAAGTAATAAATTAATATTTTTTAAACAAAAATTATTTTATTATAAGTTTAATTTAAAGCTTGATTCTTTCGAGTGGTTTGGAACAAAAGCTTGTAGAAAAGACAATCTTTTATCCCCTCAATGGTTAAGAAATATTAAAGATAAAAAATATCCTTTTTGGCGTTTGGATACACTTTATTCAAAAACAAAATATCAAGATATTCATTTTGTTACAAATGGGGGTTGGCATTTTTCATATCTTAAAACAGCAAAAAATATTGAAAAAAAATTAACCTCTTATCTTCATCATAGAGAATATGATCTAGAACCAATTGGCGAAATGGGAATACAAAAATTGATAACAAATAAAAAACCCGTGTATAATCTCAAAGTTGATTCTAAAAAAAATAAATTCGATGGAGGTGAAGAATTACAAGTTGCTTCCATAGATGAGTTACCTAATTATATAAAAAGTAATTTAGATAAATATAAAGAATGGCTCGAATAAATTATGAATTCTAATGCAATTGTNACTTTAGCAGACTCAAACTACTTTGAACTTTTAAAAGAANTAATAGACTCNATAAAATTTCACAACAAAGAAAATAATGTTTCTATTTGTGTTTTGGATGCTGGTATGACCGAAAATCAAATAAATACAATTAAATCAAAAGTTTATTCGATAAAAAAAGCTAATTGGGACATAGACGTTCCGGGCTATAAAGTCATAAAAAAAGAATGGTTAAAGAGCCAAGTTTCAAGAGCTTTCTTACCAAATTACTTTCCAGAATTTAAAAAGTATCTATGGATAGATTGTGATGCTTGGGTTAACTCATGGAAAGCAGTTGAATTATATTTTAAAGCCTGTGAAAATGGAAAATTAGGAATAACACAAAGTATAGGACCTGGTTACAGAATTACGACTAAAGTAAAATGGTTATTTGGAAAAATTGCTTTAATTAAATCTCAAAACTATAAGCACGCTAAGTCTTCAGGCATAAACGAAGAAATTGCCAGAAAGTTAGCTTTTGCTCCACACATAAACATTGGTGTTTTTTCGTTGGAAAAAAACTCTAAATGTTGGGATGTATGGCAAAAAAATTTAAAAAAAACACTTTCAAAAGGAAAAATTTTTGGATCTGAAGGTTTAGCAATTAATATAGCCGTTTATTATGATAATGTTGATGTTGAATTTTTGCCTCTAAAGTGCAATTGGATAACAAGTCATTTAATGCCAAAGTATAATGAAAAAAAAGATATATTTGTAGAACCTTTTTTACCTCATGATGAAATTGGAATTATTCATTTAGCCGCTGGCATTTGGAAAGACAATAGGGATATGAGATTAAATAAAGATATAAAGATTAATATTAAAACAACTGAAGGAAAAGAAATTCAAAAAAGCCTTAGGTTTGGTATTGCACAAAATACTGGTTGATTAATTTTAAAAAATTTTAAGAATTTTATTTAAAATAGATTTTTTTTCTCGATATCTTTTTTTTTCTTCATTGAAATTCAAATTTTGTTTTTTACAATCGTTGTACCAATTGTCGTAATTATATTTTGGTTCCCAATTTAAAATATTCTTTGCTTTTTCTAAATCATATACTCCTGAAAAAACAGTTTTTTTATAACCAAGATCAAATATAAATTGACTTTTTGTGGGCCAATACTTCAAAACAAGATCTTTCATTTCACCTTTTCTACCAAAAAGTTTTTGATCTCCATTTTTGTATGGCAATTTATTTGTCACAAATATTGACTCAAATTTTTTTATATTTTTAATCTTTTCGTCATTTAATAAAGTCTCAATAGCAGCCACATGGGCGTTTGCAATGTCATCTAAAATTGCATATGAGCCCGTCAATCTAAAACCTAATTCTGGATTATCTAACTGAAAAAAAGAGCATGGCCGCAAACATATAGTTTGTATATTATGATTTTCAGAATATTTTTTTGCTATAAGTTCCTGATCTTTTTTACTTCGTCCATAAATATTATTTGGCTCTCCTACATAGTTTTCGTAAATAGGCCATTTTTCATTTTTTTTATCCATTTCCATGANANATGTGCTGCTAGTTAAAACTACTTTTCCAATATTTTCTTTTTGTGCAATTGAATAAATATTTTCTGTACCCAACACATTTGTATTTTTATAGTCCGACTCATTATATAAAGGCGAGTCTATTAATGAGGCACAATGGCAGATTAAATCTATATTTTTGAAATTTTTACTAAAATTTTCTAATTTAGAAATATCTATATTTAAAAATTCAATTAAATTTTGAAGTTTTTTATCAGGCCTGATGTCTAATCCAATTATTTTAAATCTTTTGAGGTCATGAAGTTTTAAAATAATTTTTTTTCCAAGATTTCCACTAGCTCCAGTTACTAAAATACTAGGCAATGACATAAAAACTTACCAAGGTTTTTCATCCATTCCAAAAATTGTTAAATCAAATATATTTACATTTTTAGGAGCAGTCACCATATGTAAAACAGAATCAGCTATAGTTGATGGTCTCATCCAATTTGGTTTTTTATCTTTACCCGGATTTGTCAAGGTAGTGTCAACAACACCTGGACAAATTAAACCTACAGCTATATTTGAACCTGATCCATGAAGTTGACGCGCGATAGACTCAATCATCCCATAGACAGCATACTTACTTGCTGAGTAAGAACCATCACCACCTCTACCAGTCCATTTTGAAGCAATTGAACCAATCGTAATAATTTTTCCTTCATCTCCATTACTTCTCATAATTTTAATTGCCTCTTGTATACAACTAAATACAGATTTGACATTTAGATCCATAATTTTTTCAAATTTACTTAAAGGAAAATTTTCAATTGAACCAAAATCAACTGTTCCTGCGCAATTTATTAAAATATCCAGTTTGCCTAATTTTGATTTCGATTCTAAAAATAAATTATGAATTGTTTTTGTGTCAGTAATATCACCTTCAAAATATGAACATTCACCATTATTATTCTCAATTTCTTTTTTTACATTTTCTAAATCTGTTTTGGATCTAGAATTGATCAAAATTTTTGCACCCTCATTTGCAAATCGATTAGCTATAGCTTTACCTATTCCTTTTCCACCTCCAATTATAATCACATTTTTGCCTTCGAGACGATTTGAAGATTGATATAAAATTTTTTCTGGTTCAGCTTGAACTTCTTGTCTTTTTTTCGATTTATTTAAAAACTTGTTCAAAATTTTTTTAAGCATCTTGATAATATCACCATATTTTTTTAATTGGTCAATTTCAACATTTAAATATATAAGTGGTTATGGGCTTAAAAAAAATAATTAAAAATATTTTCAAAACAAAAAGTTCAGTAAATAACTTCAAGTTGTCAAAACCTTTAAAAATCGGTATTTTTGGTGCAGGTGCACAAGCCACTCTTTTAGCCAAACAAGTTATATCTGCAGGTGCAAAAATTGAAGTTATACACGATATCAAAATTGATACTGCTAAAAAATTAGCTAAGATAACAAACTCACAAAATTGCACAGATAAAATTGAAGATTTTTTTAAATTCTCAATGGATGGAATGTTAATTTCTACTATTCCAACAGTCAGAACTGAACCAATAAAACAAGCTTCTGATAAAGGAATAAATATCTTTGTTGAAAAACCCCCGGCTTATGATCTTAAAACGGGTCGCGAATGTTTAAACTATATAAAAAACTCAGGTATAATTTCATCCGTTGGATTTCAGTCAAGATATGACCCTCGTTATGAAAAACTAAAAAAATTAATTGAAGGAAAAGAAATTCATTTAGTAAGAACAAAGCTTACAATTGGTTATTATCCGGTAATACAGGTACCTGAGTGGTATTTACAAAAAAAAATTAGCGGAGGACCCTATGCTGAGCAAGCTATTCATTTATTAGATTGTGTAAGATACATTTTGAACAACCCAAAACCAATCAGAGCTGCATCAATGGGTGTAAAAAATATGGTTAATTATAATAAAAATATTGATGCTGAAAATTCCTTACAACTAATTTATGAACTTGATAATGGAATATTTGGTTCACACACCAATCATTGTGGACATGACGTGACTAAATGGGACCTAGAACTTATAGGTCCAAATTTGAGATTAGAAGCAAATGCAACTGAAAAAATTATCAAAGGCNCAATTCAGGGAAAAAAAATAAATGAAAAATTTGGTCCAAATAATGATTTGGGTGGTCTCGATAAGATTTCTGCTTGGCTTAAATCAATACAAGAAAATAATAAAAGTTACATAAGATCAAGTTATGAAGAGTCTCTTAATACTCAAGCGTTAATTGAAGCTGCAATTAAAAGTCAAAATTCAAACAAAATGGAATTAGCCGAAAAAATTTAAAAAGTTTATGAAAATTTGTATTGTTGGCGGAACAGGTAATATCAGTTCAAGTATTGTTGATCTTCTTATTAAAAGNAAACATGAAGTAGTTTGTTTTAATAGAGGCCTCAGANGTAGTTTGCCNAAAAACGTTCGATTAATAAAGGGTGACCGATCTGATTTTAAAAATTTTGAAAAAAAAATTCAAAAAGAAAATTTTGATGTT
>NHIT01000030.1 GCA_002171925.1 Candidatus Pelagibacter sp. TMED196
CTTTTTTCCCTTGAAAAAATTTCTAATTGATCAAAGGCAATATTTTTTTTACCATTTAGTGGAAAAGCTTTGTTTAATTTGATTAGTCTTCTCGCGGCTCTTCCATGATAAAAATTACACGCCCTGGTGTAATAGCTTCTCATGATTTGAGTATATTATAATGCTGGTTTAGGTTTTAAACCAATAGAATCTATTGCTGAGGAAACGTTATCTTCATCATTTTCCTCTTTTTTTGATAATTTTTCTGGTTTGATATTTTTAAGAATTAAATCTCTTATTTCATCACCCGTTAAAGTTTCATAAACCAGCAACGCTTTTGCAAGTTTATGAAGGTCATCAATTTTTTCTGTTAAAACTTTCTTAGCTCTCTCGTAACTAGTGTCTATAATTTTTTTAACTTCTGCATCAACTTTTTTGGCAGTATCTTCTGACATATTTTGTTGTCTAGTTATCGATCTTCCAAGAAATACTTCGTCTTCGTTTTCACCATAAGCTATAGTTCCTAGGTCTTTGCTCATTCCATATCTAGTCACCATATTTTTTGCCATTTTAGTTGCCATATCGATATCAGAAGACGCTCCTGAGGTTATTTTCTCATATCCAAATATAAGTTCCTCTGCAATTCTACCGCCCATTGCAACTGCTATATCTGAGTACATTTTCTCTCTAGTCACAGAAAGTTGATCTCTCTCTGGTAGTCTCATTACCATACCAAGCGCTCTACCTCTTGGTATAATTGTAGCTTTATGTATTGGATCAGAAACTTTTTCATTTAAAGCAACAATTGCGTGGCCACCTTCATGGTAAGCAGTTAATTTTTTTTCTTCTTCAGACATCACCATTGATCTTCTTTCTGCNCCCATCATCACTTTATCTTTTGCCTCTTCCACGTCACTCATTGTAACNACTCTTTTNTTTTTTCTAGCNGCAAGCANTGCTGANTCGTTTATTAAATTAGCAAGATCTGCTCCAGAAAAACCNGGAGTTCCTCTTGCAATTGTTCTTAGTTTTACATCTGGTCCAGTGNTAATTTTTTTAANGTGTACCTTAAGAATAGCTTCTCTTCCTATAATATCTGGATTTGGAACAACAACTTGTCTATCAAACCTTCCTGGTCTTAATAAAGCTGGATCCAATACATCTGGTCTATTTGTTGCGGCAATTAAAATAATTCCTTCGTTTGTGTCGAAACCATCCATTTCAACTAATAACTGATTTAAAGTTTGTTCTCTTTCATCGTTTCCGCCGCCTAAACCAGCTCCTCTACTTCTACCAACAGCATCAATTTCATCGATAAAAATTATACAAGGAGCNTGTTTCTTACCTTGTTCAAACATGTCTCTAACTCTAGATGCACCAACGCCTACAAACATTTCAACGAAGTCAGATCCTGAGATGGTAAAAAACGGAACATTTGCTTCGCCAGCAATNGCTTTTGCTAATAAAGTTTTTCCTGTTCCTGGTGGACCAATAAGCAATGCACCTTTAGGAATTTTTCCGCCAAGTCTTCTAAATTTTTTTGGGTCTCTTAAAAATTCTACTATTTCCTCAACTTCTTCTTTTGCCTCTTCGATACCAGCAACATCATTGAACGTTACTTTTCCTTGGGCCTCTGTAAGTAATTTTGCTTTTGATCTTCCAAAACCCATTGCGCCACCCCTTCCACCTTGCATTTGACGCATAAAAAATATCCATACTCCAATTAATAAAAGCATTGGGAACCATGATAGTAAAACTCCCAGTAGTGAAGGCATTTTATCTTCAACTGGCGATGCAATTATACTAACATTTTTTTCTGATAATTTTTCTACAAGTCCTGGGTAGTTGGGTGAATACGTATTAAACCTTGAACCGTCAGATAATTCACCTGATATATTATTGCCCTGAATTTTAACTTGAACAACTCTTCCATTATCCACCTCTTTTAGAAATTTTGAAAAAGCTATGTTATTAGCTTGGTCATTAACCTTATTTGGGTTTTGAAATAAATTAAATAGTCCAACGGATAAAAGAACTATTAAACCCCACATCAATAAATTTCTTAAATTCATACTTAATAAATAGGTATTTTTACAATTTTAACAAGTGTCATAAAGCTACAAACAATTAAAAAGCTCATTTAATTAGGTAATTTTTAACAATTTTCAAAAAAAAACAGGTTTTTTTAAAATTCTTTTGTCACATGAACAAAGTTTTTCCTTTTTTCAAAAATACACCCTCCCAACGTACTTTTTTGTGTAGATTTAGATTTAAACCTGTTAATCAAATTTAAAACTTTTTTTGCCCTTGGAGGGTAGTATTTTGAAGCTCTATTTTTAACAATAGCGTTTATGATTTTAAATTTTACGTCAACAGGTTCTTTTTGGAACATGCTCAAATCGAAAATTGTTTCACTTTTTCTGAATTTAACAAATTTTTTTAATGATTGTTTCACATAAAAATTAATCGCTATTTTGGTTGATGAAAGATTTTCTATAGACCTAAAAATTTGGTCAGGGTCAATACCTTTGTTTTTTAAAATCTTAGTTAATTCTCGAATATTTGTTCTGAGAAATTTTTTATTTTTATTGCTTGGATCTTTAATAATTTTATTGAAGAATTTTTTTGAAATAGTCTTAAGATCTTCTTTCGTAAATTTCAAAAAAGGCCTTAACAATTTAATACCGCTATTTAATTTAGTAATTTCGCTCATAGAAGATAAGCCTTCAACACCGCTTCCTCTTGATAATCTAATCAAAAAAGTTTCAATTTGGTCATCTTTGTGATGCGCGGTAACTAATGCTTTAATACTATTTTTTTTACAAAAATCAGATAAAATTTGGTATCTTCTATCTCTTGCGNTTTTTTGAATATTTTTTTTTATACTTTTATTATTTTTAATAATTTTAAGGTTTATTTGGATCTTTTTTAAGATTTTTTTTAGTTGTAAGGCTTCTTTTCCAGAATTTTTTCTAATACCGTGGTCAACATGAACAAAATAAACCTTTTTATTTTTTTCTTGTTTTAAAAAACTTGATAATAAAGCAAGTGCCATACTGTCAGATCCGCCAGATATAGCTGCTAAAAATGATTTAGATTTTTTTGTGATTGAAATTAGTTTTGAGTAAATTTTCGAGATCTTTTTATCTTTATAAATTNCATTTTTAAGCTTTGCTACATTTAAATTTTTTCTTTTCATATTCAGCTTTTTGTAACACAGACTTACTTGCTTTTGGATATTGTTTTTTTACACCATTGATCATTAAACAACCTTGNTCTTTTTCCCCNAATTGAACTAATGTAGTTCCAAGTTTTAGTAAATTGATTGGNGCTTTTTTACTTTTGGGATANTTTTGATAACCATCTAAATAAGCTGCTGCTGCATCTTGGTAAAGCTGTCTGATTCTAAAAGTTTCNCCGTACCAATANTGNGCACTTCCTGCNAGATCGTTATCTTTATTTTTATCAATNAATTCTTTAAGTGCAAACTCTGCAGTTTCGTAATCTCCGACTTTAATTAAACTTACTGCAAAATTGTATTGTTCATTTGGAGGTTTGTTGGGCAGTAAAGATTTTGCTCTTTCGGCTTTTTCACTTATAACCAATCCAGCAGACTCTATTGACTGTGTTTTTTGCACACTATCTGAATTTTTTAAATCGTTGTCGGATAAACTACCAAGATCTTTTGGCAAATCTGTTCCTGGAAGTCTTTTCTTAGTTATTTTTTTTGATGNANTTTCGGATGGTTTTGNTGANCCCTCNAAATCACTAAATCTCANTTGATTATCAGATTGCATNTTTGTTATTCTGTTTGAAAGCTTATCAATTTTAAAATTNATTTCCTCATACCGATTTGTTACTTCTCTAAATTGTTCTTCTATTTCATTAAGCTTAAGCAAATGCCGNGTTAAAACATCCTCGTTTAGNCCATCGCTAGATATTTTTTTNGTCTGAATNTCTGAGGTTTTATAAAANGCTTTTTCTAAAGTTTTAAGATCNTTACTTATATTTTCAATTTTACCTAAAATATCTTTTAATTCNGCTTTTTCATCNGNTTTNCTGNTNTNAGAAAAAAATACAAAAAANANTNATAAAATNAAAACTTTNATTAAAANATTNTTTTTTGTTGNNNACATATNTNAACTTTTATTNANACAAAATGGCAAAAAAAAGACCCTGCTATTNNTGTNAAATAACAGGGTCNATTAATATTAAATTNTTANTTTGCTTTAANTGTTACAGATCTTCGATTTTGAGACCANGCTAANGGACTAGATGCTGGATTTATTGGTTTTTCTTTACCATAGCTTATAACNCTAATTCTTTTTCCAGAAANACCGTAAGTCATTAAATAATCTTTTGCAGCGTTTGCTCTTCTCTCACCAAGGGCCAAGTTATATTCTCTTGTTCCTCTTTCGTCNGCATGACCTTCAACAGTNACGGTTANATCTTTATTTTTTCTTAANTATGTAGCCTGTTTTCTTAAAGTGTCACGNGATCTTGTAGTTAAGCTNGATTTGTTAGTAGCAAAAAAAACTCTGTCCGGTACACCGTTAGCTAAATATTCAACAGTATCTTTTCCTGTATAAACATCATTCTCGGTATCAACAGCAGCTTTCTTNGCTGTGGAACACGCTGAAATTAACAACGTGCTGAATAGAACTAAAACAAAATTTCTTAATGCGCTATTAAACTTCATTTGTTTCTCCTAAATATAATTAAGGTTGATGTAATATTCCAAATTTAATGGAGTCTTGCAAGTATAAATTGTGTTAAAAAATCACTATTTTGATAGCAATGAGGACCACGATGGGTCTGATGCATCAGTTTCGGTTTTAACCAGCCTCTCATTATACCCGGTTATGTCAATAGACCATAGCTTAGCTGTAAAACCTTTACCTTTGCTATCTGATTTGGTTTCTCTATAGAATATCAAAACTCTTCCATTGGGAGACCAGGATGGTGCTTCTTGATAATAGTTTTCTGTTAAAAGTCTCTCTCCACTACCATCTGACCTCATAACACCAATGTAAAACTTTCCTTTGCGCATTTTTGTAAATGCAATTAAATCACCTCTAGGAGACCAGACAGGTGTTCCATAAATACCATTGCCAAAAGAAATTCTTTTAACCTGACTACCATCACTTCTCATTACATATATTTGTTGGAGACCACTTCTGTCGGAATTGAAACAGATATATTTGCCATCAGGNGAATATGACGGTGAAGTGTCAATCGCAGAATGTTCNGTAATTTTTTCAACAACTCTTGTTTCCATATCCATCGAATAAATGTCTGANTTACCNTCTTTTGCAAANCTCATAATAANTTTTTTTCCATCTGGAGAAAATCTTGGTGCAAAAGTCATNCCAGGGAANTTTCCAACGACTTCCTGTATACCGGTNTCAATATCAAGNAAATANACTCTNGGTGTATTTTTAAAATAAGACATGTAGGTAACAAGTTGATTTGTAGGATTAAACCTTGGTGTTAATACAAGTTCATTTCCTAAAGTAAGATATTTTGTGCCATGTCCATCCTGATCCATTATAGCAAGTTTTTTTACTCTTTGATTTTTGGGGCCTTTTTCAGACACATATATTATCCTTGTATCAAAATAACCAGTTTCACCTGTCAATCTTTCGTAAATTTTATCAGAAATTATGTGTGCGACTCTTCTCCAATTAGTAGGTGTAGTTGTAAAGGATAGAGCCAACATCTCTTTAGCAGATGTAAGATCCCAAAGTCTAAATTCTACTTTCAATTTTTTGTCTTTAACTAAAATTTTTCCAGTAATTAAAGCTTGGGCCTTTATTAGTCTCCAGTCCTCAAACCTTGGTTTGATATGTGCTATATCAGGTTTTTGAACAAATGCGTTCTTTTTTAAAGGATTAAACAAACCTGTAGATTTAAAATTTTTTTCAATTATTTTTGATATTTCTTCTCCTAACTTTTTCTCCTTTAATGATTTAAGATCTTCTGATTTATTGTCGATGTGTAAAGGTGAGACTGCAATAGGCAATGGATCCAAATTACCCCTTGTAATATCTACTTTTATTAAACTAAATGCGCTTTCAATACTTAAAATAAAAAATAAAAATATAATAATTATTTTTTTCATAATTTATCCTTTCAACATTTCTGTTGGATTAAAATTTAACTGTAAATCTTTCCATCTGTCATATCCTGTAGGTGGAACTTTTAAAGGCTGGCAAATTCTAACTGCTCTTAGAGCGCTTTCTGCTAAAATTTTATAGAAACTTTGTCCTGGAGTATTCATTCTAGCGTGATCTAAAATTTCTGCTTTAAGTATTCTTCCGTCAGGCTTTAATTTCAGTTTAATCCTTACTAATAAATCTTTNTCATAAGGGAGTCCAAGAGGAACGCTCCAACACCCAAATATTTGGGCTCTTAGTGCATCCTCCTCAGATAAAGACAATGAATTAGCAAAAGGTGTTTTTACATTGCTTTGTGTTATCTGGCTATTTTTTTTTTGTGATTCTGCTTGTTCCTCTTTTGCTTTGTCTATTAAAGCTGCAACTTCATTAGTGTCAAACAACTCCTCTTTTTCAAATTCTGATGATTGTCTAATTTGAGGTTTAATCTCTTCTGGATTCTGTTTTTTCTTAACTATTTGTTTAGTTTCTTTCTTATCTTCGGGCAAAGGAATTCTATCAGGTTTTTCTTTAGCTTTTGCAGATGGTGGAGCTTGTTCAGATACAATTCTTTTTTTATCCTCTTTTACTTTTTCAATAATTTTTCTTGCTTTAGGTGCGTAAGGTATAAAGGTTTTATCCTTTATTTGTATAAGCTCTACAGAAACTATGGGTGGCACATCAATTGGTTCACGCATCATAAAAGGTAGGGTCAATGCAGTTATAAAAAAAAGAAATGTGTGAAATAAAAAAGAAAATATTAAACCTCTGCTCATAAAACATCAATTTTTATAAGGCTCAGATATAAGTGCAACTTTTGAAAATCCTGCACCAGATAATCTGCCCATTACTTCCAAAACTCTTCCATAATTTATGGTTTTNTCGCCCCTAACATAAATTCTAGTATCAGTTCTATTTTTAGATATAGCTAACAATTTAGGAACAATTTTTTTAAACGTGACTTGGTGTTCTTGAATAAATAGTTCACCTTTTGAATTTATAGTTATTGTAAGTGGTTCCTGATCATCAGGTAAAGAGTCTGCTGCTGACTCGGGTAAATCAACTTGCACCCCAACAGTTAGAAGTGGCGCTGTTACCATAAAAATAATTAAAAGAACTAACATTACATCTACAAATGGAGTAACATTTATTTCGCTCATGGGTTCTTTCTTTTTTGAGCGATTAATTGTAAATGCCATTTAATTAAATTATTGATAGAAATCTTTTTGAAAAATTATCTACTCTTGCAAAATATCTTTGGGAGTCACTGTTAAACTTATTATAGGCTATCACTGCAGGAATTGCAGCAAGAAGACCAAGTGCTGTTGCAAATAATGCTTCTGCGATTCCAGGTGCAACAATTGCTAAACTTGTATTTCTTGAAATTGCGATTGATTGGAAAGAATTCATAATTCCCCAGACCGTTCCAAATAACCCTACAAAAGGGGCTGTAGAACCAATTGTCGCAAGATAAGTAAAATTTTTCTCAATATTTTTTAATTCATTATCTGTAGAAACCTCCAGTACTCTTTCTACTCTCGCACTTTGAACAGAGGATGATTTAGATTTTGTTTTAATTAGTTCTGACATTGCATTTTTAAAAATAATTGTCATTGGATCTTCTGATTTTATTGGAAGACCTTTGTAAAATGCCTCTGCTGATTTTGATTTCCAAAATTTATCTTCGAAAGATTTTGTACTTTGATCTATTCTTCTAAATAATCTTATTTTATCGTATATGAGAGCCCAAGAGAAAATTGAACTAGCAATCAAAAGAAGTATAACTGCTTTAACAACAAAATCAGCTCTTATAAAAAGTTGCCAAAGTGAAAAATCATTTGCTCCACCTAAACCAACGACTTGATTTGCAATTTCTGTCTCCATTAACGTTAATTACGTGTAGAATGTGTCATCAATTTGGCACTTGATTTTAATAAGTTTTATTTGGTTTGCTCATTAAATTGTGCTCGACAATCTCTAAAATACCTGGCAATTAAAATTGCATCAGCTTTATTAACATCTTTTTTCCTGCTCAATCTTGGTGATATTGAAGGATACATTTCTATAACTTTCGTTCGACTGGCGTCTTTTGAAGAATTAATTAAATCAAAATGTTTTTTCCACTTTGCTGGTCTCACAAAGAAAATAGGAAGATTAAGTGCAGCACAAATTCCTTTAATTGATCCAAAAGTTTGTCCAAAATTAAACATGCTCGTAACTCCTTGGCCTGGCATTGCACTTACCTGTTCTACAATTAAAAAAGTATCTTCAATAGAAATTATATTCTTCTTTATAATATTTGCTAATTGAGCGCTATTTAATTGGTTTTTATTTTTTTTACCCTCTGACATTATAGGCATATCGTACATATCAAATATTTTTAAATCATCAAGAATTGCAATTCCGCCACTTAAACCAGGATCTATACCAATTATTCTCATTTTGTTATTTTTAAATCATCTCGCAATTGTGGAAAATCTTTTGAATGTCATCGTCTTCATCTAGCAATTCTAGAAGATTTGCCATCTCTTTTTCATCTTCCTTTTTCAAAATTATTTTGTTTTTAGGTCTCCATTCTATAGCTGAATAATTTAATTTTTTTATAAGCTTCTTGCTTTCATTTTTTACTCTGTAAAAATCTTCTTTGGTAGCAATTATTTCGTGAAAATCTTTGTAACTAAAACAATCTTTTGCACCTAGCATTGCCGCATAATCTATAGCTTTTTCATCAGATATTCCTTCTTTTGAAAATTGAATAACTCCAAAATTATCAAAAAAATGAGCGGTAGATCCATTGTTGCCAAGGTTTCCTCCAAATTTTTGTAAATTTTTTCTTATATTTGCTGCGGTTCTATTTTTGTTATCTGTTAAAGCCTCGATAATAAATGCGATATTTTTTGGACCAAATCCCTCATATCTTAAATTGTGGAAATTTAAACCTTTTTGATTTTCTGATTTACTTATGGCTCTAGTAATATTTTCTTTTGGCATGTTTGCATCTTTTGCTATTTCTATAGCAGCTCTCAACCTATGATTAGTATCAGGATCTTTGGATCCTTGTTTGGCAGCAACAGTTATTTCTCTTGAAATTTTTGAAAATATTTTTGATCTTAATTTATCTTGTCTTCCCTTTTTGTGTTTAATACCCGCCCAGTGTGAGTGACCTGCCATTTATTAAGATCTTTCTTGCAAAGACCCTCCTAAAATAATTTGCTCAGCTTTTTTTGCTAAACCTGTTTTTTCATCACCCTCAACTAATAATCCTGAAATCGTTGCTTCACCATCTGCGGGAAAATGGCTTTTAGCCGATGAATCTTTAAAGAATTTTTTTACTGAGTTTTCTCCATTCATACCAATTACTGAATTATAAACTCCACACATTCCTAGATCAGTTTGGTATGCAGTTCCATTATTTAATATTCTCGCATCAGATGTGGGAACGTGTGTGTGCGTTCCTACAACCGCTGTAACTTTTCCATCTAAAAAATATCCGATAGCCATTTTTTCACTTGTAATTTCACCATGAAAATCTACTACAATAAAATCAGCATTCTTTTTAAGTTTCACATCATTAATAAATTTTTTTGCTGCAACAAAAACATCGTCGCTTTTTTTCATATATACATTTCCCATAAGATTAATTACTGCAATTTTTTTTTTATTATTTGTGGTAAAAATATTATTTCCTTTACCTGGCACAGGTTTTAATGAATTTTCTGGTCTCAATAATCTTTTTTCTTGTTCTATAAAATCCTGAGTTTCTTTTTGATCCCAAATATGGTTACCAGAAGTGATTACATTTATACCAGCCTCAAAAAAATCTTCTGTATTTTTTTTAGTTATCCCTAGACCATTATTAGCTGCATTTTCTCCATTAGCTATTACAAAATCGATTTTTTTATCCTTAATTAAATTTGGTAAATTCTTTTTAATTGTATCTACACCTGGAATACCAAAAATATCACCTAAAATTAAAATATTCATAAAAATTAATATAGCCCTTTCTCTGTTAGAATATAATTCAATTTCATATCAAATTTAGAAGTTGGAATTTTTTTATATTTTTGAAAAGAAAAAGCAAGCCCAATGGTAATTATATTTGGGTTTTTTGAGATATATTGTCTTAATATCCTGTCATAGTAACCCTTTCCATAACCTAATCTATTTTTGAATTTATCAAATGCAACAATTGGGACCAAAATTAGATCTGGAATTATTTTTTTTTGATTTATTTTTGGCTCAAGGAATCCAAATTTATTAACTTGTAACGGATCATAAAATTTCCATTTTATAAACTTCATTGACATGTTTTGACATATAACTGGTAGTAATGTTGTATTCCTTCTTTTTCTTGACAAAATTTCAAATAATTTTATGGTACTAAATTCAAAGTTTGATGGATAGTAGAGTGATATTTTGCTTCTTTTTTTTTTTAATATCAAGTTTATCAAAGGTTTAAAGAAAATTTCCTCAGAATCAAAATAATTTTTTTTTCTAAGAGCAATAAATTTTTTTCTTAATTTTTCTTTGGAAAGCATCTACTGGACCTTAGAACTAGACTCAGTGTCTTTTATGATCTCCTCTAAAGATTTAGTAGTTTTATCAAGTAAACTTTCATACACGTTCTGACTTTCATCAACCATTTTTTTAAATTTTTCTAATTCTATATTTAATTTCGAAATTTCTCCCTCTTTGCCTTCTTTATAATCTAAAACTAGTGATCTCATTTCTTTAAATTTTTTTGATAAATTTTCAAAACTATCTTTTTGTGAAGTTACCCTTTTTTTTAAATCAAAATATTCATCAATTACTTGAATTGATGTTATTAGTAAAAGTTTATTTTCTCCAATATTACCAAGTTTTTCTTTAAGATCAGAATATTTTTTGTCTAAAAACTTTGTTAAATTTATCAAATCTTTTTCTTGCCCATCATCGCAAGAAAGTAGGTAATCTTTATTATTAAATTTTACGTTTATATTTGCCATTTTTCTATTTCCTCAACTAAAGAGTTGGTTTCTTCACCTAACTCATCAATATCTTGGTTGAATTGTTCCTGTAACTTTTTGTTTTTTTTTTGATCATCTTCAATTTTTTTTAAATGGTTTTTTAAATCTGTATATTTCAGTTGTAAATCATTATATTTTTTTTCTATTTCTATTTTTTCGCTTTGTAATTGATTTTTTTCAACAAGAATTCTATCTGTCTCTTGGGTGTATGCATTAGGTAAATTTTTAAGATTTTTTAGTTTATCTAAAACATTTTGAAGCCTTTTTTCTTTAATGTATAAACTTTCCATTGAATTTTTTTTTATATCATATTATTGCTATCATGAATTGAAGTCTATATAGGTATTTAATAAGTGGATCCAAAATTAAAAGAATTATCTAGCGCTATAAGGTTTTTGTCTATTGATGCTGTGCAAAAAGCAAATTCTGGGCATCCTGGTATGCCGATGGGCATGGCTGATGTCGCAACAGTATTATACAAATACTACCTGAAGTTTAATCCAAAAAATCCTGATTGGCTGAACAGGGACAGGTTTATTTTATCTGCTGGTCATGGATCGATGCTTTTATATTCTTTGCTTTATCTTACAGGTTATAAAAAAGTACAAATTGAAGATATTAAAAATTTTAGACAACTTGACTCAATATGTGCGGGTCATCCTGAATATCAAAAATCATCTGGAATTGAAACAACAACAGGTCCATTAGGTCAAGGTTTGGCAAATTCTGTTGGGATGGCAATAGGTCAAGAAGTTTTAAGAAAAAAATTTGGATCAGATATTATAAATAATAAAACTTATGTAATTGCCAGTGATGGTGACTTGATGGAAGGAATTAGTCATGAAGCAATGAGTTTAGCCGGACATTTAAATTTAAAAAATTTAATTGTATTTTTCGATAATAATAAAATTTCTATAGACGGTTCGACATCTTTGAGTGTTTCGGACAATTATAAAAAGAGATTTGAGAGTTATGGTTGGTCTTTTCAGGAAATTAATGGTCACAATTATAAGCAAATTTTTAATGCGATTAAAAAGGCGAACAAGTCAAAAAAACCAACTATAATTTCATGTAAAACAATAATTGGATTTGGATCGCCAAATAAGTCGGGTAAAGCATCTTCTCATGGCGCTCCTCTTGGTGATGATGAAATAAAATTAGTTAGAAAAAAACTTAATTGGAAACATGATCCTTTCCAAATACCCATTGAATTATTGAATTCTTGGAGAGAAATTGGCAATAAGGGTGAGAAAATAGAAGATGAGTGGAATAGCGCTTTAAAAAAGAAAAATACCAAGATCAAAGATGAATATAAACGGTTATTAAAAGGAGAGCTTCCCATATCTTTAGATAAAATAGTCGGCGATGAAAAGCTTAAATATTTTCAATCAAAGCCTAAAATGGCAACAAGACAATGCTCATCTTCGGTTATCAATAGTATTTCAAACGATGTACCAGAACTTATTGGAGGGTCTGCAGATCTAAGCGGTTCTAACAATACAAAAACTGATAAAGCTAAAGTTATTACATCTAAAAATTTTAAGGGAAATTATATTCATTATGGCGTTAGAGAACATGCAATGGCAGGAGTTATGAATGGACTTGCTTTATACGGAGGTATCATACCTTTTGGTGGCACTTTTTTGATTTTCTCAGACTACCTTAAGCCTTCGCTTAGATTATCAGCAATAATGAATTTAAGAGTAATTTATATTTTTTCACATGATTCTATTGGTCTTGGCGAAGATGGTCCAACTCATCAACCCATAGAACAGTTAGAACATTTAAGGGCAATACCAAATTTAAATGTTTTTAGACCTGCAGATATAAATGAAACTCTTGAATGTTGGGAAATTGCTTTGAAAAGTAAAAATAATCCAAG
>NHIT01000031.1 GCA_002171925.1 Candidatus Pelagibacter sp. TMED196
TGAAAGAGTCTGCATCAAATTTAGAGTTTGAAGAAGCAGCAAAAATTAGAGACGAAATAAGAAAATTGGAGACAAATGAACTTGAAATTAATTTGAATCCAAAAATTTCACAGTACAATTTAAACAAAAAGGTATACCCTCAAGGCAGGTCAAAAATGGGGATGCCAGGTACTAAACCGAGAAAATCTATAAAAAAATGGAAGCCAAAAAAATAATTATAACCGGTGGAGCTACTAGAATTGGTGCAGCAATAGCAAAGAGTTTAGCTGGATATGATGTAGATATAATAATTCATTTTAATAAATCAAAAAAAATAGCACAAAAATTAAAGGTTGAACTAGAAAAAATGGGTAGTAAAGTTTATTTAATAAAAGCAGACCTTAATAATATTAATCAAGTTAAAAAAATAATGCCATTTGCTTATAAAAAAATGAAAGGTTTAGACTGTCTTATTAATAATGCCTCTTTGTTCGAAAAAGACGATTTAGAAAATTTTAATGATAAAAGTTTTTCAAAACATTTAAATGTAAATTTAAAATCCCCTGCACTATTAATTAAAGGCTTTAAAAAATACGTGAAAAATAAAGAAGCAAACGTTATAAATATTATTGATCAAAGAATTAAAAAACTTACTCCTTTCTTCTTTTCTTATACTTTGAGTAAAGCTGCACTTGCAACATTAACAACGACAGCTGCTATGAAACTTGCTCCCAATATTAGAGTTAATGGAATTTCGCCAGGTCCGACTTTAAAAAATAAAAGACAATCAGAGAAACATTTTAAAGCTCAATGGAAATCTACAATTCTTCAAAAGCAAGTTGATTTAAATAATATATGTGCATCGGTAAAATATTTTTTGGAAAATCGTAATATCACAGGTCAAATAATCAGTGTAGATAGTGGTCAAAGTTTAGCATGGAAAACGCCTGATATAATAAACTCAAAAGAATGAAAATAATTAAATTTAAACAAAAAAAAATTTATAGTTATAAGAGAAAAGTTCTTATTAAAGATCTTGTTTTAAAGATGTTTGTAGGAATTCATAATTTTGAAAAAAAGAAAAAACAAAGAGTAAAATTTAATTTAATTATAAATATTGATCAAAATCTCATGCCAAATGATAAAGATTTAAAAAGTATTGTAAATTATGAACAAGTAATTGAAATTATTAAAAAAATTACATCTAGGAAGCATTATCCACTACTTGAAACTTTAGCAGAAAAAATATTCTCAAAGCTTTTTGAGAATTTGAGAATAAAAAAAATTCTTTTAAGAATCGAAAAATTAGATGTAATAAAGAATACTACTTCGGTGGGAATAGAGTTAGAAAAAACTAGATCAGATGAGTATTGAAAAAGGCAAGGAAATTATTCGAAAAAAAATTATAAATCTCACAAATAACCCTGGGGTTTATAAAATGCTAAGTGATAAAAACGAAATTCTTTACGTCGGTAAAGCTAAAAATATTCCAAATCGTCTAAAGAGCTATGTTTCAGACAGTCACCTGCCAATACGAACAGAAAGAATGCTATCACTTACCAGAAAACTTGAAACCACCATCACCACAAATGAGAGTGAAGCCTTATTATTAGAGGCAAATCTTATAAAAAAGCATAAGCCTAGATTCAATATTTTATTAAGAGACGACAAATCATTTCCATACATATTTATTGGTCAAAAGGATAAATGGCCACAATTAACTAAACTAAGAGGAAAAAAAAATAGAGATGGATATTATTTCGGGCCTTTTGCATCAGTAGGATCAGCGAACTGGACGATTAAAATTCTTCAAAAAATATTTTTACTTAGAGTGTGTGATGACACAGTTTTTAAAAATAGAGATAGAGCATGTATTTTATATCAAATAAGAAGATGCTCTGCTCCATGTGTGGGAAAAATTGAGGAAAAAAATTATAAAGATTTAGTTGGTGATGCAGTTGATTTTATCTCTGGTAGATCACAAAGAATTCAAAAAAATTTATCTTCTGAAATGGAGGAAGCAAGTGAAGATTTAGATTACGAAAAAGCTGCTATTCTCAGAGATAGAATAAAAGCTCTTACGCAAATTCAGTCTTCACAAAAAATAAATCAAACCAACTTGGTGGAGGCAGACGTTGTTTCTGTTTTTAAAGAATCTGGTAAAACTTGCATTCAAGTTTTCTTTTTTAGATCAAAACAGAATTGGGGTAATCAAGCTTATTTTCCTAAACATGACCCTGACGAAAAAGAGGAAAAAATTTTGTCATCTTTTTTAGGTCAATTTTATGAAAATAAAACTGTGCCCAAACTTGTTCTTTTGAATATTGAAATTAATGAGAAAGCTTTAATAGAAAAAACATTCTCTTCTAGGGAAAAAAAAGAAATAGTGATTAAAAAAGCCACTACTAAGGATGAAAAAATTGTTTCAGAAATGGCTAAAAAAAATGCTAAACAAGCCTTAACACAAAAAATCTTAGAAACTGAAAGTAATTCGAAACTAATAGATAAACTTGCTGATAAATTTAATCTTAATTTTAACGTAAATCTAATTGAGGTATATGATAATAGCCACATTCAAGGGTCTGACTCTGTTGGTGCTTTAATTACTTTTGGCAAGGAAGGTTTTATAAAAAAAAGATACAGAAAATTTAATATCAAATCAGAAGCAGTTAAAGGGGATGACTATGGTATGATGAAGGAAGTTTTAAATAGAAGATTTGTGAGGGCACTGAAAGATGAAAATACGAATATGACTTTACCAGATTTAATATTAATAGATGGAGGAAAGGGTCAATACTCTGTTAGTAGAGAAGCTTTAAATGACCTTGGTCTACATGAATTGCCAATAATTGCTATTGCGAAAGGTAAAAATAGAAACGCTGGTGATGAAACTTTTTTTCATGAAAATAAAAATATTAAATTTAAAAAAAATGACCCTACTCTATTCTTTCTTCAAAGACTTAGGGATGAGGCACACAGGTTTGCAATAAGTACACACAGAGCCAAAAGACGAAAAAATTTAAGTAAATCCTTGCTTGATCAAATCTCAGGAATAGGTAGAAGTAGAAAAAGAGCTTTACTTCATCATTTTGGTTCTGCAAAATCAGTAGAATCTGCAAGTTTTGAAGATTTAAAGTCAGTAGAAGGAATTGAAGAAAAAGTAGCAAAAAAAATTCACGATTTTTTTCATGAGGACTAATTGATTATGAAAATACCAAATATTTTAACTATTGGACGAATTATTATTGTCCCAATATTTGTTTTATCATTTTTTATTCCTGGAATAGTTGGGGACCTAGTTCCTTTTTTTCTTTTTGTTTTAGCAAGTTTTACTGATTATTTAGATGGTCTTTTAGCTAGGCTATATAAAGAAGAGTCTAAGCTAGGAGAACTTTTGGACCCAATTGCTGATAAAATTTTAGTTGCAGCGGCTTTGGTCTTATTGATTATGAATGGTATTATTAAAAATTATGAGGTTATCGCAGCTATTGTAATTTTGACAAGAGAAATAATTATATCTGGACTTAGAGAATTTTTAGCGAAAGAGAGTGACACATCTCTTCCGGTTACTAGTCTTTCAAAATTTAAAACCTTTATTCAAATGTTTAGTATTGCACTGTTACTAACGGGTAATACTGGTAATAAAATCATTAATTTTCAGGATTATAACGCACAAACAATTGGAATCGTACTTCTTTGGGTATCTGCATTTTTAACGATCTACACTGGATATAGCTACTTAAAAAAAGGAATAAATAAAGTTATAGGTGAATAAAAGTGAATTAATCCCTAATTTTTTTTTTTTGAGCGAGTTATTATAACAGCTATCAATATAAAAATAAATGTAGATGTGGATGTTGTAAAAAAACTTCCGGAAACTCTCAAGGGAAAAATTTCGGATATAAAAACAAAGATAAATGGAACTGAAATTATATCGATTGCTTTTGTTGGTTTTAAAAAATAATTTTTAATCAAAGAGTTATAAATTGTTATAATAAAAATTAAACAGGATATTAATAAGCCCATTATTCCGGTATCTGTGAGTATTTCCAAATAATAATTATGTGGATGCATATTACAAGTGGTTCTTTCATTGTGACTGAGAATTTTTCTTTTAGGACAATTATGTCTAAATGACTTTATTCCACCTCCAATATATTTGTTCATCATCCAGGTGCCGTAAAAAGTTTTTAATTCTTGGTAATATACTGGAATTTTTTTTTCAGGAATTTTTGAAGACTTTGTAATATTCTCGACAACAAATACATTGATCATATCGGTGCTATTGTCTAAAAAACTATCAAAACTATTTTTAACTATTGGATTGTTTTTATAAATTACATAAAAAACACAAGAAACCACTATTAATGAAATAGGAATATATTTACGAGTTTTTTTCTCAAATAATAGAATTAAGAATATGGAAAGTAAAAATAAAACTAATGGCATTCTGTTACCACTCAGCATTATTGCTGTCATATAAATTAAAAAAAGAATTGATAAAATTAAACTTAAGTAATTTTTTTTAAATTTAAAAAACGGTAAGACAAAGATACCAAAAAGAGAAAATTTATGTATAAAACCACCTGCTATAAGTTCATCTCCAAATGGGCCAGAAAGTTTTGAAGGATGAAGTGGTTTTAAACCGAAAATGTCCTGCGAAAAGGCAAATTGATAAAAAATATCAAAACTCACAAATAGTGTACAACACAAACTAGAAATAAAAAACCACTTAAAATAAATTTTTTCATTTTCTATTAAATATCTTAGAACAAAGTACAACAACAAATATCTAAAAAATAATATTGTTTTTATTAAAGTTGAATTATCATGTTCTGCTGACATTGACTCGATAGTATTAATAATTGCAGAGAAAATTGCCAAGATAAAAAAACCTAAAATAATTTTATCTAAAAATAACAGTTTTATTTTGAAAATTTTTTTATTAAAAATTATTAACGAATAAACAATTAAAAGAAAAACATTAAAATTTATAGCAAAATTGCCGATAATATAACTTAAGGGAATAAGGCTAAATAAAATGTTTAAAATTATATAGTGATTTGGATTAAAAAATTTCAAATTAGCCATTAACTTTTTTAAGCCAAGAAGTACTTTTCATCAATAATAATTTGATCTATATTCAATATTATCCAACATATGTTAAGCATTATAATACCACTTCGTAACGAAATAGATAATTTAGAAAATATTAAGGAGAATTTTAATAAAAAACTTATAGATATTAAATTTGAAGTAATATTTGTGAATGATTTCAGCTCAGATAGAACATTTCAGAAAGCAAAAGAAATAGCTAAAGAAAACATGGGCTTCAAAGTTTTTGATAATAAAAAAAAAGGACTTGGAGGAGCTATAAACTTAGGAATTGAAAAATCAACTGGTAACTATATTTGTATAATGATGGCTGATCTGTCCGATGACTTTGATGATCTAAATAATTATTATATCAAAATTAATAACAAAAATCTAGATGCTGTTTTTGGATCTAGGTTTACTAGAGAGTCAAAGGTTGTGGATTATCCTATCAAAAAATTAATACTAAACAGAATTTTTAATTTTGTTGTGCAGATTTTATTTTTAAATAAATATAATGATTATACTAATGCATTTAAAATTTATAATTCAAAAGTATTAAAAAACATGCTTCCATTTGTTTCTGAGAGTTTCAATATCTTTTTAGAAATTCCGCTTAAAATAATTTCAAGAAAATATTCTTATGAAATTGTGCCTATAAATTGGTATAATAGAAAAATAGGGAAAGCAAAATTTAATATAAAGGAACTAAGATCGAAATATTTATTTACATTAATTTACTGTTTTATAGAAAAAGTATTATTAAACAAAAAAAATAAGTAGATTAAGCTGCAGATTTTTTTCTAACTAATTTCTGATAATTTTCTGATAAATCTTTGATAGTTTCACAAACTTTAAAATTAAATTTATCTATTACTGAAACTGGTGTTATTTCTGCTGCAGTTCCTGTTAGGAAACAACCAACAAAAGTTGACATTTCTTCTGGTTTAATTTTTCTCTCAATTATTTTAATGCTTTTTGATTTTGCTATTTCAATAACACATCGTCTAGTTATTCCATCTAAAAAAGAGTCTGGTAAAGGAGTATGTAAAACACCAGAGTTATCTTTGAAAAAAATATTTGCGCCTGTTGCTTCCGCAATATTCCCCTCATGATCTAACATAAGAGAGTCTGTGTAGCCTTTGCTTTCTGCTTCATGTTTAGAGAGTGTGCATATCATATATAATCCTGCAGCTTTTGTATCCCAGGGAACAGAATTTGGATGGGGTCTTCTCCAAGAGGATATATTTAATTTTATTCCATTTAGTTTTAATTTAGGATCAAAATAAGAACCCCATTCCCACGCAGCTACAGCAACGTGGATTTTATTTTTTTGCGCAGATATTGCCATCATTTCACTTCCTCTCCAAACAACAGGTCTTACATATCCATTACTTACTTTTTGAAATATAATTGTCTTTTTGCAAGCATCATTAATTTCTTTTTCACTGTAAGGTATTTTTATGCCCATCCTTCTTGCGGAGTGAAAAAGTCTTTGTGTATGTTCTTCGAGCTTAAAGATTTCCCCATTATAAACTCTCTCCCCCTCAAATACACAACTTGCGTAATGTAGCCCATGATTCAGCAGATGAACTTTTGCATCTTTCCAATCAACCATCTTGGAATTATACCAAATTTTTCCTGTTCTTTTGTCGTAGGGAATATTTTCCATTAATTTAAAATAAATAATTTTTTGCTAACAAAAAAGTATATTTGTTGTTAAAATATGTCAATATATCTGACCAAAAAATGAAAGAACTTCTATATTTAAAGGATGATCAAATTAAAGAGTGCATTCAACTTCTTCTTTATGCATATAGAGAAACATTCTCTGATCCCAAAGATATTCTAAAAAAAAACTCATTAGGAGCAGCTCACCACAGAACGCTGCATCTGATTGAGAGAAATGAGGGTATAAGCGTTAATGAACTTTTAACTAAATTAAAAATTACAAAGCAAAGTCTTAATAGAGTTCTTCAAGATCTAAAAAAAACTAAGATTATTAAACAAGTCAGAGATAATAGCGACTCTAGAAGAAAGCTTTTGTTTTTAGATCAAATAGGAAAAAAGTTTTATAATGAGATATTTCAATCTCAAAAAAAACGTATTTTTAATGCNCTTAAAAATTCAGATTCTGACTCNGTTATAAAATTTAANNAAGTTTTAGANAAAATNATTAATGGAAAAAAATAAATANCATATATTAGTTGTTGATGATGATNATAAAATTAAAGAATTNATNAAACAATTTTTAGTNGAAAAAGNTTTNATNGTTTCAACNGCNTCTAATGCTATAGAGGCAAAAGAAAAAATTGAATTTTTTAANTTTCATTTAATAGTTTTAGATGTAATGATGCCTGGACAAAGTGGTTATGAACTCACTAAAGAACTTAAGTCTTCAAAAAATGTACCTATAATACTTTTAACCGCGAAAGGAGAACCAGAAAATAGAGTACACGGTCTTGAGATAGGAGCAGATGATTATTTAGGTAAACCATTTGAACCCAAAGAACTTCTATTAAGAATTAAAAATGTTATTAGATCAAATTCAACTCAAGATTTATTAGAGGAAAATAAAATAGGAGAAGCTAAGCTTAATTTGAGTAAAATGACGATTAAATTAAATGAAAAAGTTCAGAAAATTAATTCAGCTGAAAAAAACGTCTTATTAAAAATGTTATCCTCACCTGGTAGAATATTTTCAAGATCTGAAATTGGAAGTATTTCGAAGATATCGCAGGAAAGATCTATAGATGTTATGATAACGAGATTAAGAAAAAAAATTGAAGTTGATCCTAAAAATCCCAAGTTTTTACAAACAATAAGAGGTTCTGGATATGTCCTTTGGATTAAATAATTTTTTAAAAAGATTTCTACCTAAAGGACTATTTTATAGAGCATTAATTATAGTTGCAGCTCCAATTATTCTGCTACAACTGACAATTTCAATTGTTTTTTTTGATAGTATTTGGATTAAAGCAAATAAAGGTATGACTAAATCTCTTGTAAGTGAAGTAAAAACATTATTTGACTCATTTAATTCTGCAGATAGTGAAACAGTTATATTTTTAACTAATGCATATAAAAAAAATTTTGATTTTGTAATAAATATTAAAAAATCTGAAAGTTTACCAACTACTAAATCAGATAGACGCTTTAGTCCAATGGATAGATCACTAAGGAGAGAATTAAAACCTATATTTGGGAATAATTATTGGTTTGATACTGTAACATATATAGATCTTGTTGATCTTAGAGTTCGAACAAATGATCAAATTATACAAATCTTTTTTCCAAAAAGCAAAATTGCACCCTCATCTGTAAGGGTATTTGTATTATGGATTACTCTCCCTTCATTAATCTTAATCTTAATAGCAATTCTTTTTTTACGAAATCAGACACGACCAATTGTAAAATTATCCAAAGCAGCAGAAAGATTTGGTAGAGGTGAAAAAGTTGACGACCTTAGACCTTCTGGCGCCTCTGAAATAAGAAAGGCCACAATAGAATTCGACAAGATGATGAAAAGGATTAACAAACACCTAAATCAAAGATCCGAGATGCTATCTGGTATAAGCCATGATTTAAGAACACCATTAACAAGATTAAAACTACAATTAGCTATGACTGAGAAAAAAGATACAGCAAAAAAAATGGCTTTGGATATCGATGAGATGGAAAAAATGTTAAATGATTATCTTCAATATGCTAAATCACAATCAGAAGAAGATTATATTGAGATAGATATTAATGAATTAGTTTTAGATATATTACAAAATTTTGATCGTACTAAATATGAATATAAAGTGAGTGCAAATGTAAATATATATGGAAGAAAAAATTTATTAAGAAGAAGTCTCACAAATATAGTTGAAAATGGCCTTTCATATGGAGATAAAATTTTTGTCGAAATAAAGAAATCTATTGGAAATGCAATTATTACAATTGAGGATAATGGTCCGGGGTTGCCTAAAAAAGAATACGAAAATGTTTTTAAACCTTTTTATAGAGTCGATAAAAGTAGGAGTTTAAATAGGTCGGGTGTAGGTTTAGGACTTTCAATATCCCAAGATATAGTAAAGTCTCATGGGGGTAATATTTTATTATCTGAAAGTAAATATAAAGGTTTAGCAGTAAAGATTTCTCTGCCATTTTAGTCTATTTATTTTGCATAACTTAGTTTTGGTTTTTAGTACTAAAAAAGAAACGTAATACAATTCTTTCATTTTCCAGAATCCTGCTTCCTTTATGGATTCCATTTTCGTCAAAAATAATTGCATCACCTGGTTCCATATCGTAATCATATTGCTTAGTATCAGAATTGTTTTCTATAAATTTAGTATTTTCTAGAAAATTGTCCACGATGTTCTTATCTTTTAAAAAATTATTTATATAAGAGTGATTGTTTTTCATGGATACTAAACTTCTAAAATCTTTAAGATATTGAAATTTTTGGTATTCTATTTTTTTTTCTATAATACCCATTTTTAATGCATAAGCTATTCTGTGTGACTTAGGTATATAACACATGCATCCATTATCAGATTTGACTGCGGTCAAATNTATAAAGAATTTTAAATGTCTGTTCTTAGGATGTAAAATTTTTTCCACCTCAGTTTTATTGCTATATGACTGATCACAATGCCATTCTAGAAAATTTTTATTACTAATTGGACTGCAGTAACCATCTATCATTTTAAGGTAGCTTTTTTCTTTAAAAAAGTAATCAGATATTTCCTTGAGTTTCTTTTTTTTTGATAAATTCTTAAATATTAAACCTTGTTTTATTTTAATAAAGTCAGCTTTTATAAATTTTATTAAATAACTCTTTAAAGATGTTGGAAAAAAAGTATCCTTATTAGTTTTAACACCCGAATGTGATTTTATTATTTTTTTTACTAAATTTATCTCATCCAAGCTTAAGAGATTCTTATATCTAGTTATTCCATTATTAAATAATTCATTACTTTGTTCGGTAGTTAATATCATAGTTATTTTAAAGATTTTTTTGTTTTTTTATAAATTTTTGTTTTTTTCAGGTTTTTAATTTCTTTCTCCTGTTTTTCTATTATTTTTTTTAACACTTTAAACTCTTCTCTGGTAACTAAATCAAGCTTGTTAACTATATTATCTTTTTCGAACTTCATTGTAGTAACGACCTCCTTTTTAAGGTCTTTAGAAGTTAATATGCCTGCTTCGATAAAACCTGATATCATTTTAAGAATTTTTTGGGAATTATTCATTCTGCCAGTTTAAATTATAAGTAATTTAATTTCAATTGTGATAAATTTAACTAATGGTTCATAATTTTGATCCAGTATTAATTAATTTGGGATTTATAAAAATTCATTGGTACTCTCTCGCCTATATATTTGGCATCTTATTGGGATGGTGGTATGGGAGATTTATAATTGAAAAAAAAATTAAAACTAATGATAAAGAAAATTTTATAAAAAATTTTGATGATTTAGTTTCTTATATAATTATTGGTGTAATTGTTGGTGGAAGGTTAGGTTATGTAATATTTTATAACCCATCTTATTTTATTGAACAACCTGTTCAAATTTTTAAATTATGGGAAGGTGGTATGTCTTTTCATGGAGGATTGATTGGTGTCATTATAAGCACTTATATTTTTTCAAATCTTAAAAAACTTAATTACAAAATATATTTTGATGTAATTTGTTGTGTTGCACCTATTGGAATTTTTTTAGGAAGGATTGCAAATTTTATAAATAGCGAACTTTATGGCGTGCCTACTAATAAACCTTGGGGAATTATTTTTCCAAAAGTTGATAATTTAACGAGACACCCGTCACAACTCTATGAAGCATTCCTAGAAGGAATTGTTTTATTTATTTTAATAAACTTTTTATTTTTGAAAAGAAATTTTAGTTACGGATTAATATCTTTTATATTTTTACTTTTTTATAGTATATTTAGAATTTCAGCTGAACAATTTAGAGAGCCTGATAAACATATTGGATATATTTTTAATTTTTTAAGCCTTGGTTCAATACTGAGTATTGCTATGATAATTTTTGCTTTTATATTTGTATCAAAAATTAATTCAAATGAAAAAAATTAATAAATTATTCTTTAAAAAAAAATCAATGCCGCTGGATTCGTTTTTGGATAAGGTACTTTACCACAGAAATTTTGGCTATTATCAAAACAAAAATCCTTTTGGAGAAAAAGGGGATTTTGTAACTGCTCCAAATATTTCTAACCTTTTTGGGGAAATGATAACTATTTGGATAGTAAGTTTTTGGGAAAAATTGAAAAAACCAAAAAAAATAAATTTCATTGAGATGGGACCGGGAAATGGCGATCTGTGCTTGTCTATTTTACAAACGTTAAAAAATTTTCCTCACGTTTATAAATCTTTTAATATAATGTTATATGAAAGAAGTGAAATATTAAGAAAAATACAAAGAAAAAGGATCAGCTCAAAAAAAGTAACTTGGATAAAAAATTTGAAAGTAATTACAGATGGACCTGTTATTTTTTTTGGAAATGAATTTTTAGATGCTTTGCCTATAAAACAGTTTAAGAAAATAAACGGAATATTATTTGAAAAATATGTAGAAATAAATAAAAACAATGTAAGTTTTTTTTTCAAAAAACTCATCAAAAAAGAAATCAAAAAACTAAAAAATTTTAAAGTTACTAAAAACAATGTTATAATAGAATATCCAGAACATGGATTTAGGGAATTGGAATTAGTCTGCAAAAAAATTAAAGAATTGAACGGTGGTGCTCTTTTTATTGATTATGGATATATAAAAGAAAATAATTTTGATACACTTCAATCAGTTATAAAACACAAGTTTAATGATATTCGGCAAAATGTTGGTAAGGCTGATATTACTTCTTTAGTAAATTTTAACTTATATAAGAAATATTTTAATATGAAAAATTTATCTGTAGACAGAATCATTTCTCAAAGTGAATTTCTTCAAAAACTTGGGATTATGGAAAGGTGTAAAATATTGAGCAATAGTTTAGATAATAAAGATAAATCAAATTTATATGGTAGAGTAAAAAGGCTTATTCATCCTAAAATGATGGGAGAAAATTTCAAAGTTATTTTTGCTAAGAATAAAAAATGTAATTTCACTATAGACTTAAATTAATGTTTTATTCAAAAAATTTGATGAGTGAAGTTAACCTAAAACATTGCTTCTTCTCAAGAAAAAATGGTGTATCCAGTGGGATATACGAAAGTTTAAATTGTGGTATCGGAAGTAACGATGATATTAGTAATGTTAAAAAAAATTTGGAGATAGTTTCTAAAGTTTTCGATATTGAAAGTAATAAATTAGCACTGATGAATCAAAGTCATAGTAATAAAGTTTTATCTGTTGAGAATGTAAATAATTCAAAAAGATTTGATTGTGATGCGTTGTTGACAAAAAACGATGATATTGCTCTTTGTGTATTAACCGCAGATTGCGCGCCAATATTAATTTACGAAGTCCAAAATAAAATAGTTGGGTGTATACATGCTGGTTGGAAGGGAGCATTTTCAGGTATTATTGAAAATACAATATTAAAATTGTCAGAAATGGGTGGAGATAAAAATAAATTAATTGTAACCGTTGGTCCTTGTATATCTCAAAATAATTATGAAGTAAAAAAAGATTTTTATTCAAATTTTATATCTCAGTCGAAACAAAATGAAAAATTCTTTGAAGATAATGGAAATGAATCATTTAGATTTAATTTACGGGCATACATAAATAAAAAATTTAAAGATTTAGGGGTTCAAAAGATTGATAATATTGCAGTGGATAGCTTTGCCTCTAAGAACGAATATTTTAGCCATAGAAGGGCCAAAAAGTTAGGCGAAGATGACTACGGAAGATGCATATCAGCAATTAGAAAAACTACTTTATAAAATTAATTGAAAATTTTACTCATTGGATGTATAAATAGTTGTCCTAATGAAAATTTTATCAGGAACAAGCAATCCTTCACTTAGCAAAAGTATAAGTAAACAGCTTAAGCTAAAATTAATTAATACAAATATTAAAAATTTCTCTGATGGAGAAATATATGTTGAGATTAATGAAAATATAAGAGGAAATAGTGTATTTGTAGTTCAATCTACTTCTACACCAGCAAATGATAATTTAATGGAATTACTGTTATGTATAGATGCCTTGAAGAGATCATCAGCCAAAAGCGTAACAGCAGTAATTCCATATTTTGGTTACGCAAGACAAGATAGAAAAGTTGTACCTAGAACCTCAATTTCCGCAAAGGTNGTATCAAATTTAATTACTAAAGCAGGTGCCAACAGGATTGTAACAGTAGATTTACATGCTGGTCAGATTCAAGGTTTTTTTGATATGCCAGTTGATAATTTGTTTACCACTCCATTATTTGCAAGATATATAAAAAAAAATATTAAAAGTAAGAATTTAACATGTGTATCACCAGACGCAGGAGGAATTGAAAGAACAAGAGGTTTAGCAAAAAAAATTAACGCTGACCTAGCGATTATAGATAAAAGGAGACCACAAGCTGGGAAGTCTCAAGTTATGAATGTTATTGGTGAAATAAAAAATAAAAATTGTATTATTGTGGATGATATTATTGATAGTGGCGGGACAATAGTAAATGCTGTTGAAGCCTTGATTAAAAAAGGAGCTAAGGACGTTCATGTTTTTGTAACACATGCTGTTCTTAGCGGCGATGCAGTAAATAAAATTAAAAAGTCTAAAATAAAAAAATTAATTATTACTGACACTATAGACAATAGCAGAAGAATAAAAAATGTTGGTAAAATACAAGTATTATCAATTGCACCTCTTATGGCAGAAGCAATAAAAAGGATTTCAAACTCTACATCGGTGTCAGATCTGTTTAATTAAACCCTTGTTTTATTTCAAAGTTGGGGTAAATTGGCTCATTCAAATGATTAATAATTTAAAGGCTACTAAGAGAGAAACAAAAACCAAAGGTCAAATAAATGCTTTAAGATCAAAAGGTTTTATACCGGCTATTTTGTATGGTGGTAAAAGTCCAAATTTAAAATTAAGTATTAGTGAAAAATTTGTTGATGATGTTTTAAAAACAGAAAATTTTTTATCTACGGTGATAGACCTAGATATCGATGGAAAGAGTGAGAAAGTAATTCCTCGAGATGTTAGTTACCATGTTACTTCAGATAAACCTACCCACATTGATTTTATGAGAATTGTTCAGGGTGCAAAGATTATTTTAGAAATCCCGGTTAAATTTAAAAACAATGATCAGTGTAACGGTCTAAAAAAAGGTGGTGTTTTAAATATTGTAAGAAGAAAAATTGAATTAAAATGTCAGGCAGAAAATATACCTGAAAATATTGAAGTAGATTTAGCCGGTTTAGACATTGGTGCAAGTATTAGAATATCTTCGGTTGTACTACCTCAAAATGCAGAACTAACAATTACAGATAGAGATTTTGTAGTGGCTACGGTAGCTGCACCAACAATTGAAAAAGAACCTGTAAAACCAGCAGAGGAGACTGCTGCTGAAGGAGAAGGTGGTCAAGAGGCCTCTGGTGAAGGTGCGGATGCAACAACAGGTAAAGAAGGCGAAGCTTCCAAGAAAGAGGATAAAGGTAAAGACGCTGCTCCTGACAAAAAGCAGTCTGCTGATAAAAAAACTCCAGATAAAAAATAAATATTTATGCTTTTACTTGTAGGTTTAGGAAACCCTGGTCCCAATAATACAAACAATAGACATAATATTGGTTTTAAAATTATAGATGCAATAAACTCTGAGTTCAGTCTTTCAAAACAAAAACCAAAATTTAAAGGTCTTTTAACAACCGGAAGTATTCAAGACAAAAAGGTTTATGC
Source organism: Candidatus Pelagibacter sp. TMED196 (assembly GCA_002171925.1). Next base: position 14,925 of record NHIT01000031.1, read on the forward strand.
AATAAAGCCATTAACTTTTATGAATAATTCTGGAGTTTGTATCAAAGAACTTATTGATTATTTTAAAATTGATGCAAGAAATGTAATAGTCTTTCATGACGATTTGGATATAGATTTGGGAAAAGTAAAAGCTAAATTTGGTGGGACTAGTGCGGGTCACAATGGAATCGAATCTATTGATAAGTTTATTGGTAAAGATTACTCAAGAGTAAGAATTGGAATTGGTCGTCCTGAACAAAAAAGTAAAATTAATAATCATGTCTTAGAAGATTTTAACGAAAATGAAGAAGACAGAATTAAAGATATTACTATTAATATTGTCAAATTAATCCCAGCTTTAATTAATAAAGAAATGGATTTATTTTCAAGTAAGGTGAACCAGAATTTGAATGGGATTTAAGTGCGGTATCGTTGGATTGCCTAATGTTGGTAAATCTACATTATTTAATGCTTTAACCTCATCAAAAAACGCTCAAGCCGAAAACTTTCCATTTTGTACTATCGATCCAAATATAGGTATAGTCGACGTTCCAGATACTCGTTTAAATAATCTTTCAGTAATTTCAAAATCTAGTAAAAAAATTAATGCAAATATAACATTTGTTGATATTGCTGGACTTGTAAAAGGCGCATCAAAGGGAGAGGGTTTAGGAAATAAATTTCTTTCACATATTAGAGAAGTAGATGCAATAGTTCACTTGGTGAGATGCTTTGACTCGGAAAATATTCAGCATGTTAATAAAAAGATTGATCCTATAAACGATTTAGAGACTATTAAGACTGAAATATTACTAGCTGATATCAAACAAATTGAGAAGAAACTTGAAAAAAATGCAAAAAAAAAATTAACAGAAAAACAAATTAAATTACTAAATGACATTTTGGCTCAACTTAATAAAGCTGAAAGGTTAGATATAAGTTATGACTCAGAAAGTAAAAAATTTATTACAGAAATTGGCCTTATATCAAACAAACCATACATTATCGTGTGTAATGTTGATGAACAGAGTGTAAAGAATGGAAATAATTATACAAAGCTTTTAAAGGAAAAATTTCCAAATCAAAAATTTGTTTCTATTTGTGCTGATATAGAAAGCCAAATAATAGATTTAAAACCTGAGGAAAGAGAAAATTATATGAAAAATATAGGTTTAGAAAAAACTGGTTTGGATAAATTGATTACATCTGGATACGATTTGCTTAATTTAAATACTTTTTTTACCTCAGGTCCAAAAGAAACAAGAGCTTGGACTATTAAAAAGAATACTGTAGCCCAAAAAGCGGCAGGAGTAATACATAGTGATTTCGAAAAAAATTTTATACGTGCTGAAGTAGTTTCTTATGATGACTTTGATAAGTATGGCAGTTTTGAAAAGGCAAAAGAAAACGGAAAATTAAAAGTTGAAGGCAAAAATTATTTTATAAAAGATGGCGATGTTTTAATCTTTAGGGTCAATCCTTGACCATAATTTACGCATACTAAAGTATACTAATGTTGATAAAATTATTAAAAAAATCACAACCTTAAATCCTAATTTATGTCGTGTTTCAAGATGGGGCTCAGCTGACCAGGTTAGAAAAGTTGTGACATCTTTTGCCATTTGGGCTTGAGTTGCTTTGGTTCCGTCAGCATATGTAACAATATCGTCTGAAAGTGGATTCGACATTTTTATCTTATTACCGTCCATATATTTGTTGTAGTAAACACCCTCTTCTAATTGAAAATCTGGAGGTGGTTCTGTATAACCCATTAAAACTGCATAAATATAGTCGGCTCCGCCTTTACGCGCTTTTACTAAAACTGACATGTCTGGAGGATAAGCTCCTCCATTAGCTGCGGTGGCTGCCTCAATATTTGGATAAGGCGATACAAATTTATCAGAAGGTCTTCCGGGTCTTGTAAACATTTCTCCATCACTATTTGGGCCGTCTGTTACTTCGAAATTAGCTGCTATTGCTTTTACTTGTTCAACTGAAAATTCTGGCCCACCTTTCTCACCAAGGTTTCTATAACTTAAAAGATTCATAGAATGACATGATGCACATACCTCAGTATAAACTTGATAACCTCTTTGCAAGGCGCTTCTATCAAATGTTCCGGTTATTCCCTTAAAAGTCCAATCGTATTTTGGAATCTTAATTTCTTTAGCGCTAGAAAAGTTTGTTAGAGTTAAAAAGAGTAATAAAAAGCTTAAAAAAATTCTTTTAAATTTACACATCTGGTTTATCGCTCTTTATAAACTCCATTTTTGGCATTCCTGTCAAAACTGGCTCAGTTATACTTAGAGGAAGCGGCTGGGTTTTTTCAATTCTGCTAAGTATTGGTAATATTAGTAAAAAGTGAGCGAAATAATATATAGTGCCTACTCTTGCCACGAAAAGATATAAACCTTCAGCTGGCATGGCACCCACGTAACCAAGTGCTAAAACATCAACCACGAGCACCCAGAAAAATATTTTATTTAGAGGTCTAAATACGGATGATCTTACTTTGCTGCTGTCAAGCCATGGTAGTGCCATCAAAATAAAAATTGATCCAAACATTAAAATAACTCCACCAAGTTTATCTGGGACTGAACGTAAAATGGCGTAAAATGGCAAAAGATACCATTCAGGAACAATATGTTTAGGTGTAACTAATGGATTAGCTTGAATATAATTATCGCTATGCCCCAAAACATTAGGTGCAAAGAATATAAACCCAGAAAAAATTATTAAAAATATTAATAAAGCAAATAAATCTTTAATGGTTATATAAGGATGAAAAGGAACTGTGTCCTTTGATGGTTTTTTAACATCTATACCTATTGGATTGTTGTTTCCTGGAACGTGTAAAGCCCAGATATGTAAAATAACTAAGCCTAAAATTAAAAAAGGAAATAAGTAATGTAAACTAAAAAATCTAGTTAAAGTAGGATTGTCTACCGAATATCCGCCCCACAACCATGTGGTAATACTCTCTCCAAATAATGGTATAGCACTAAATAAATTTGTAATAACAGTTGCTCCCCAAAAACTCATCTGTCCCCAAGGTAGTACATAGCCCATAAAAGCTGTAGCCATCATGAGAAGGTAAATTATCATCCCGAGTATCCAAATTATTTCTCTTGGAGATTTATATGACCCATAAAATAATGATCTGAATATATGAATGTATACCGCTAAAAAAAACATTGAGGCACCATTACTATGAATGTATCTAATTAACCATCCATAGTTAACATCTCTCATAATATGTTCAACACTATTGAAGGCTAGATCTGCATGAGCCACGTAATGCATTGCAAGCACAAGTCCAGTTATAATTTGTGATAGCAAACAAAAAGTTAATATACCGCCAAACGTCCACCAATAGTTTAAGTTCTTCGGCGTTGGATAATCTGTCAAGTGAGATGCTAAAGATAGAAGCGGAAGTCTATCATTAAACCACTTTCCAAATTTTGATTTAGGAGTATAAGTATGTTCGCTCATATAAATTTATCCAATTCTAATTGTGTTATCATCAATAAAAGCATACTTTGGAATTTCCATATTCGTTGGTGCTGGACCCTTTCTAATTCTACCAGAAGTATCATAGTGAGATCCGTGGCACGGACAAAACCAACCATTGTATTCTCCCTTATCTGAAAGAGGAACGCATCCAAGGTGAGAACAAATACCCATCATAACTAACCATTCTGCTTTTTTTACTCTATCTTCATCTTTTTCAGGATGTTTTAAATCATCCAAACTTACTGCTTTTGCTTCTGAAATTTCTGTCTCAGTTCTTCTTTTAATAAACACGGGTTTGCCTCTCCATAAGACTGTAATAGATTTTCCTGGCTCTATTTGACTTATATCTACTTCTGTAGTTGCCAAAGCCTTAACTGAGCTATCTGGATTCATTTGGTCAATAAATGGCCAAATAGTTGCACCTATGCCTACAGCACCAACTGTATAACTTGCCGTGAAAAGAAAATCTCTTCTGTTAGTTTTTTTTTCTGTGTCGCTCATAAAGTTAAAATAATATTGCTTTTTATTATAAAATAGGGTTATTTTAAAGGGTTGCCAGAGGCCAGAATGACACACAAATTGGGTTAAGTTGTCAAAATTGACTAGTTATAAACATATAAAATAATTTTTTATGAAAATAAGTCAGGAAATTGAAAAAAAATTAACTGGTCAGTGGTTCGCGTTTTTGCAAAAAAAGATAGTAGAAGAATTTCAAAATCTTGAGATAGAGTTTTCTAAAAAAAAAAAGAATAAAATCAGTTATTTCAAAAAAAAGTTTTGGGAAAAGAAAGATCCTAAAGATGGTGGAGGACAATATTATATTTTAAGAAACGGTCAAATTTTCGATAAAGTAGGAGTTAATCACTCAACTGTTGAAGGTATGTTTCAACAAAATTACAAATCAAATATACCTGGAGCTAAAAAAAATCAAACTTATTGGGCATCTGGAGTATCGGTGGTCGCACATATGAAAAATCCAAAAATCCCTGCAGTACATTTTAATACAAGATTTGTTGTTACATCTAAAAAATGGTTTGGTGGAGGAATGGATGTTACACCCAGTCTAAAGGATTTGAATGAAAAAAAACTGGTTCATAAAAACCTAAAAATTGTGTGTAATAATAATAAAAAAAGTTATAAAAATTATAAAAAATGGTGCGATAATTACTTTTTAATTAAACATAGAGAGGAAACCAGGGGTATTGGAGGGATTTTTTTTGATTATCTTAACAAAGATTGGGAAAAAAATTTTAAATTTGTAAGAGATGTTGGCATTAGTTTTATCGATATTACCAAAATGTTGATTCAAAAAAAGAGGTTTCTAAAATGGACAAAAAAACAAAAACAAAATCAACTAGTTAAAAGAGGAAAGTATGTTGAATTTAATTTACTATATGATAGAGGAACAAAATTTGGATTAAACACTGGGGGTAATATTGATGCAATATTTATGTCCCTACCACCAGATGCTAAATGGAAATGATGGAAAAAGAACCTATAACAACTGAAGGATTAAAAAAACTCAAAGATGAATTAGAAGATCTTAAAAGTAATAAAAGACCCAAGATAGTTGCTGCAATAGCAGAGGCACGCGGACATGGTGACTTGAAAGAAAATGCAGAATATCATGCAGCTAAAGAACAGCAGGGTCATACTGAAACTAGAATTTTACAAATAAATGATTTAATTGCTAGAGCAAATGTCATCGATGTTACTAAAGTTGAAAATGATGGAAAAGTTATTTTTGGATCCACTGTAAGTGTTAAAGATTTAGAAAATGATAAAAAAATTTCCTTTAAAATTGTCGGACGGGATGAAGCAGATATCAAAAAAAATTTGATTTATTTTAGATCACCTGTGGGAAAATCTTTAATAGGAAAAAAAGTTAAAGACTCTATAGTAGTGAATACCCCTTCGGGTGAAAAAAATTATGAAATATTAGAAGTTAAATATATTTGATTAATTAAATTTTTTAATAAGATTATTTAAATCTTCTTTTTTTAAATTAAAATCGTTTTCAATCCAAACTTTTTCAACTCTTTTAAGTATTTCTCCAATTTTTCTTCCACTTTTGAAACCTTTATTTATTAAATATTCTCCAGTCAGTGGAAATTCTGGCACTCTTAGAGTTTTGATTTCATTAATGAGATCATCAATTTTTTTTAAATTTTTCGGCTTTATTAAAGAGTAATAAAACTTTGCTAAAGATATTATTTTCTCTTTATTGTGAAAAAAAACATTTCTTTTTAAATCTTTAGAAAAAAAGTTTCTATTTTTTTTTGCCTCATAAAAATATTTATGTAAAAAATTTAGATACTCTTTTAAAAAATTTGAGGTTTTATATTTATGTGTAAAATAATTATGATTATCACTATGGTCTATTAATAATAAAGCCAAAACTAAATTACATTCTAACATTATGTATTTTTTTAGTTTTTTATTTTCTAACGCATTTAATCTATTTAAGTATTTAAATTCAGGGAAAATTATCTCAAAAATTTCCTTAAATTCATTATTTGATGCCACTTCACTTAAATTACTGAGCTTTGTAATTTTTATAATTTCAGAAAAAATTCTCTCTTTCGAAAGTTTTAGAATTCCTGGGATGTTTTTTTTTATTATTTTAATAGTATCTTTGTCCTTTTCAAAATTTTTATATTGAATCGAAAATCTTAAAAATCTTATAATTCTTAAATAGTCCTCTTCTATACGTTGTTGAGGGTTTCCAATAAATTTGATCTTTTTTTCTTTTAGATCCCTCCTGCCGTTATGCGGATCAAATATTTTTCCATTTTGATCCAAATAAATTGCATTTATTGTAAAATCTCTTCTATTTGAATCTTTTTCCCAGTTATCTGTAAATGAGACTTTTGCGTGCCTTCCATCTGTAGAAACGTCCTCTCTCAAGGTAGTTATTTCAAAAATTTCCTTATCCTGTTGTAAAGTTAAAGTGCCGTGATCAATGCCAGTTTTCAAAACTTTGAAATTAGTATTTGCAAGTTTTTTTATCACTTCACCTGGAGTTAGAGTAGTTGCTAAATCTATATCCCCAATTTGTTCGTTATTTAAATAATTTCTAACACAACCTCCAACCAGCATCACATTGTTTTTATTTTTGTTATTAAGATGAACAAATATCTCTTTAATTTTTTTATTCTTATAAAAGGGAAATAAAAATTTTTTTATATTGTCTACAATCAGCATATTGTTGGCTGGGGCGCTAGGATTCGAACCTAGGATGGTGGTACCAAAAACCACTGCCTTACCGCTTGGCTACGCCCCAAAGTTTTTTTTGATATATCATAAAAAAACACATTTAAATAGTTCTAGAGAGCACACACCAAAATTTTGGAAATCTCTTTTTTATTAATTTTAAGCCAAGTAATGCATCCTTTTTATTTAAAAATAAGCCAAAACAAGC
>NHIT01000032.1 GCA_002171925.1 Candidatus Pelagibacter sp. TMED196
AATTGGTTTTGTTACCTTAGTTTTGATATTATTAACTAACTTAAAATATCTAAATCCTAAGGTTTATCCTCTAATAAGAAATCAATAATTAAAATTTTTGAATTTAAAGAATGATCTATCTTTTCCATTGCTTCTAAATTACTAAAAGAAAAAAGAAAAACTATAAATAGAAAAAATTTAGTCACCACCTTTTTTATCGCTTTTTGAGTCAAAATTCTTCAAAATTAGCGCGACAAAAAAGGCGATAAAAACAATTAACGTAATACCAATTAAAGCCATAATCTTAAAAATTTAAGATTTTTTAGCTACTCTTTTAGGACAGTTCTCCTTCGAAATTCTCTTATCGAAGTCTTCTTTACTCATTTCTCTATCTACTGCCCAAATCCAAGATCTCTCAAACATTTTTGATGTTTGATCAGCTTTAGTACAACGTTCACCTAATACATATCGGTTACTACAGTTAGTTAGTAAAACCGAACATACTAAAATTATTAAAATATTTTTCATATTTAAATATTTAGATATGATTTTTGTTTTAAGAGGGGCTGAAATTTGTTTTTTTTATGCGTCTAGAATAATTCTGTGCATCATTCTTCTCCCTTGAAAAGGTGTGGCTGAATGTATGACTGAGTGATTATCCCAAATAACAATTGTGTTTTTCTCCCAAAAAAAGCTATTTTGAAACTCTTTTTTCGTTTGATGGTTGAATAAAAATTTTAAAAGTTCTTTGGAATTTTCCTCGCTTAAGTTTTTTATGGCAATTGTGTGACCTGGACTTAGATAAAGTGCTTTTCTACTTCCAACTTTTTTTATAATTGGATGTTCGGCTATAAAATCTTTAGACTTTCCAGTTCCTCTCTCAGCTTCTCTCTCAAGCCTTGTTACAGATATTGGTCCAGCTGAACTAAATATACCTACAAGATTTTGAATTTTATCCTTAGTTTCTTGATCTAAAGCTTCATAGGATGATAATTGTGAGGCAAAAAGTGTTTGGCCCTGATCTCTTTTTACTATTTTACCCATAAGACAAGTGTATTTTGGTGTTTTATCAAGATAACTACTATCTGTATGCCACCCTTCACCATATGACTTTCCTTTATCATCTTCTTTTCTTTCAACAACGGTTATGCCTTTATAGTTTTCTAAGTCTTTTAACATCGGGTACTCTTTAATTTTACCTAATTGTTCTGCAAATTTTAAATATTCTCCTGGTTCTAAATTTTGATCTCTGAAGCAAACAAATCCATAATTATTCAGTGTTTCTTTAATTTGATCAATAATTTTAGAATCTGCCAACTTAAGATTGTAAGAAATTGAAGCACCAATATTATTTTTAAACGGTTCTATTTTTATATTCATTACTCAGTACTAAAATAGATATCCCTGTAATATGCAATAATTTTTTGTTTTGAGTTATTCGAGTCAGAAAATATAGCAATAAAGTTGGTAAAAGAAATTCCGTGAGTTTTCTCAAGCAATTCCCTTACATTTACCTTTCTTGTATGCCATTCACCACTTTTATCATTTGAGATAACATAATCTCTGCTTGATTTTGTCCAAGGACTTTGTTGAAGGAATCCCTCCTCTAAAAATGATGAGTGAGCTAAGCTTACTAATTTAGCACCGATTTTTTTTCCATGACCGACCATTACTCTGGCAGTCCAATCGTGACCATCTTTAGTCTTTTGATCAATTTTTGTAAAATCTTTTTCAATTTTAAAAGTAATATTTAAAAAAGGCATTTCTTCAAGAAGTCCTTTATCAATTTCCATCCCCAAACCTGTTGCACTATCTACTGCTTCAGCTTTCAAATACCAACCTTTTTCATCTTTACCATTTATATAAAGAGTTTTTTTTCCAAATCCTCTTTTTTTTAATAACTTCATACCTTCATCACTAAAATCGATTCGGAATTCTTTCGCGTTTAGATTGTTAAACAATAATAGCGATATAAAAAAAAATATTAAAATTCTCATAAAAAAATATATTTAACTCTTGACTTTTTAAAACACAAGGTATATAGTATGTCTTGAAGCTATTATTGTAATATACGCTTAAAATTAAATAATCGAATATAAAAACAGTAATGCTTTAGAAAGGTAAGTTATGTCTAAAGTAAAAAAAGGTAATAAAGGATCTAAAAACGTTAAAAACAACGTTATTCCTTTTAAATCTAAGAAGTTGGAGACAATAAAAAACGTCACTCCAATGAACAAACAGGAAGTAGAAACTGCTCGTGTAAATGATTATGCAAAAGAAGTTTGTAAAAATCTTGATGATTTTGCTTCAAATGCAGGAATTGATGTTGAGAGGTTTTATTACAACTTCCTTTTCTACATAAAACAGGCCGTGATAATGAAACTTTCTTATCCTGCATTTAAATATCTTGATAAAAGCAGTACAGAGGAAGTAACACAAAATCATTCTGTTTTTTTGAAAGAAAACTGCCAAGAGTTAAAATTAAACGAAGAGGTCAAGCATGACAGATATCACTAAGTATCGAAATATATCTGTAAGTCGCAAAGTATATGCTGATTTAGAAGATATATCTGCGGCTAAAATTCCTGGCGTAAAACTCTCTATTAGTAAGACAGTCGAAACATTAGCTGCTAAAGAAAAAATAGCTCTAAGTAAAAAATTATCTGAAAAGACAAGGACTGATGGAAAAGTATAAGTGCCCACACTGTAAAAAAGAAATTGAGTTAAGCGAGGTGTATAAAAAATACGTTGACGACCTCGCTACTCAACGTTTTAAGGAGAAAGAGAAAGACTTTGAAGAGAAAAAAAAACAGAAAATTATAAATGATTTAAGACCTGAGTTAAAAAGAGAGGCCGAAGAAGAAGTTAAATTAAAAAATGACAAGGCCCTAGAAAAAGAAAGACTAAGGGCGAATAGAGCTGAAAACCACAATTTAGTCTTGAAAGATCAGTTCGACAAAGCAACTAGACCAGCAAAACAAGGCTCACCTGAAATAGATGGAGAAGTTCAAGAAATAGTCTTGGAAAAATATTTAAAAAATAGATTTAAATCGGATACCATTACTCCCGTTCCAAAAGGAAAAAGGGGTGCAGATTGTATCCAAGAGGTAGTTGATAAAAATCTTAAATGCGGACAAATTTTGTGGGAAAGTAAAGATACAAGAGCTTTTCAAGAAAATTACGTGAAGAAACTTCTAAGTGATATGTCAGAAAATAACATAGGTTTTGGTGTTCTTGCAGTTGATGTATTGCCAAAAAGTTGCAAGGAAGGATTTGAATTCAGAGAGAATAAAAAAATAATACTTTGCAAATTTGATAAAAGAAATTTAGATGTAATTTCATCCATGGTACGCGAATATGCTATAACAGTTACAAAACAAAAGCTCTCTGCATCAAAAAATGTTAGTCAGTCTCAAGCTGATCTATGGAAGTTATTTAAAAGTGAAACTTTTTTAATTAATTTTAGAAATATTTTAAAAACTTCAATTAAAGAAAACAAACAGATCGAAAAGGATGAGTTAGCATCTGTAAAAAGCATCAATAATAGACGAAAAATAATGGAAGATAGAAAGTCGGATCTTAAAAAAATTATACTTCAATTTGCGTCTGTAGAGGGAACTTCAATTACAACAGAGTTACTAGAACTCCAGGATGCTGATGAAAAGGAAATTGAATGAATTATGTAATTTTTGACCTAGAAGCTAGCGGGGCCAGCACATCATTTGATTCTGTCTTGGAAATTTATGCTAAACTAGTTGACGATGAATTTAACGAATTAGACGAATTTCATGGGCGAGCAAGACTAACAGAAGGCGTAATACCCAATCTTACTGCCGTGATGGAAGTCTGTAAAATTAGCGCTGATACTCTAAGAAATACAAACACAAGTAATTTTCAACTTTTACTTGATGCAGAAAAAAAATTTCAGTCTTGGGGGAAAGTTATTTTCTTTGGGTATAATTCGACAAATTATGACATCGAAGTAATAAGAAAGTGGTTATTTAAATCCTTAAAAAAACCCTACTTAACAAATACTAACGGTAATAAGCAAGGTGATATTTTAAATATTATAAGATCAGCAAAGTTAATTGATGATAAAATTATAAAAACAAAAATGTCTGAAAAAAATAATCCAGTATTTAAACTTGATACTTTAATACCTAGAGAGGATAGTCATGGAGCACGTTCTGATACTATTGCATGCGAGTCTTTACTTAAACTTGTTTACAAAAAAAATAAAATGCTCTGGAACAATTATTTAAATACCCTTAATAGGGAAGGGGCCGAAAACTTTATTAAGAAAGAAAAAATTTTTTGTAATCACGAATGGTTTTATGGGCGCCTTCGTGCCTACGCTGTGAGTTTTATAGGTTTTCATAAAATTTATAGATGGGGCCTAGCATGGGATCTTGCTAATGCACCAGAGGACTATTTCAAGTTAAATAAAAAAGATTTAGCTATTAAATTAAAAAAAACTCCTCGACCAATTAGAACTATAAGAACCAATAAAAGTATTGTTCTCCTACATAAGGAATATGCGATGGAAAATGAAATTTACAAAAAAATTGGCACTAAAACTCTTATTGATAGAGCCGATGCTTTACAAACAAATGATGATTTTAAGAATTTAGTTTTAGATATTATTGAAGAACAAGCTCAAGAGAAAATTAGTTTAAAAGAAGATAAGCCAAATCTTCAGCCAGAAGAAACAATATATGATGGTAAATTTGCTGATAAAAAAGACGAAATCTTAATGGAAAAATTTCATTATTCTGATTGGGAAAATAAAATAAAAATTATCGGTAGTTTTAATGATAATAAATATAATTTTTTTGCAGCACATATCTGTCATGCAGAAAGGCCCGATTTACTTCAGTCTACGGCAGAGACAATTTATAAAAACGTTAGAAGGGACATAGCAAAAAGGATTTTTTCAACTAAAAATGAAAATTGGACTACAGTTGGAGACTTCATGAAACAAATTGATGATGCTAGAGCTAAATATGAAAATGACAGCAAAAAACTTGCGTTGCTTGAAGATTATAATACGCTTGTTATGGACATACAAAAAAAATATGAGGTAGCTTGATGTTGTGGGGCGAATATAGACAAACAGATTTTTTAAAAGAAAATTTAAAGTATAAAATGGAATGGATTGTAAAAGCTTATCGGTATAAAAAATATTTAGAAGTTGAGGATAAAGCCGAAATAGAATTCTTTAAACAACAACCATTAATTTTTTTAATCGTTTACCTAATAAACCTTCCTATCAACATAATCAATTTAATACAGAGATTTAAATGGAATTACCAATACAATAAAATTTGTGTAGAAGCTGCATACTTAAGAAAAGAAATTAACAAAATTGAAGATAAGACGAAATTGTTAGATTGACATTTTTGAAAAAAACTTTAATTAGAAATCATGGCTCTTTTAAAAAGTACAGATGAAAATTATAAAGAATTAATAGCCACAAAAGGTAAATTAACTTTAATTAAATTTACAGCTGATTGGTGTGGGGGGTAAGCCCTCTCAGTAATTTGAGAGGGCTTACTCTTCACCAAATGGACCTTGTAAAGCTATAAATCCAATTTTAGAAACAATCTCAGAGAAAATGGCAGACAAAATTGTAATAGCAAATCATGATGTTGATTCAGAGCCGAATTTTGCAACCTCTAATGCTATTCGTTCTATTCCAACTCTCTTCTTATATAAAGATGGTTCACACGTTGACACACTTGTTGGCGGAACTGACCAGTCAAATATTGAAGCATTTATAAATAAACATCTTTAATTTAAACTCAAAGCGTTTCCTGCACCGTATGTGCTACCCCAAAGTACAATAATTTTTCTTTCTTTAGATGAAACTATTTCTAGTGCATCTTTGATATTTTCAGCTTCAACTGTTTTAAAACCTTCACTTTCAGCTATTTTTTTTAAATCATATGAACTTAAAGCATTAGACTCCTCTGGGATTTTAAAAGTAATCAATTTTTTAAAAATTCCTTTAAAATTTTTCATTAATTTTTTTGGATTTTTATTTTTTAAAATTCCGCATATACCATAAATAGGTAATTTAAATTTTCTTAAATACCGTGCTAAATTTTTGGTAGATTCTTCGCTATGACAAGTATCAATCAAAAACCTCTCATTTTTGTAAAGTTTTTTTGTTAATTTACCTTTTATAAACTCACAACGACCTTCGAATTTAATCTTTTTTATTGCTCGAGTAATTTTTTTTGCGTCTACTCCTAGATCGATAGCCACTTTTATAGCTAAACCAACATTTTCCCACAAGCCATCAGAGTGAATATTTTGAGATTTTAGTAAGATTAAATTATTTTGATCCTTATAAAATTTTTTATTTTTTTTGCTTATAATACTCCATGAACCGTAGTATTCTTTATGGCTTGAATTCTTCTTTAAGATTTTTTTAATAATTTTTAAAGTCCTTGGTCTTTGCTTTCCAGTATAAATATTAGTATTTTCACTTAAAAAGCCAACTTTTTGCTTACATATTTCTCCTATACTTTTTGGACTAATCCATTCAGTGTGCTGCTTGTTTATTTGTGTGCAGATTTGAGCCAAAGGGCTCCGCCATAGATTTGTACTATCTTTTCTAAAAAATAATCCAGCCTCGACAAGGTTAAAAGAGTCAGCGTCTGTTTTATTTGCAGCTAAAATAAATATACAAGTTAACAATTCAAATAAAGTGAGCCTTTGTTTTGTTTTTTCGACAATTCTTTTATATTTTTTTATTTCTGTCAGCGAAATAAATCTATTTCCCAACCAAATTCTTGATCTAACATCGTACAAATGAGGACTAGTAAACGTGTTTACTTTTTTATTATCTGCTTCTAAAAAATATTTTAATGAGGTTAAAAAACTGTTTTTACCATCACTTCCTATAACATTTATTACATTATTAAGATCGTCTTGAGGATTACGAAGTATAGATAAAACTTTTTTGATCCTTTTAAGATCTAAATTAATCCTTTTGCTATACTGCTTTTGAAGTTTCTGATAAAGTTTTCTCGATGTTGTCATCTACAGTTTCTTTTGGATTATCAGCTATAGATTTAATTTGAGGTTTTTTCAACAAGACTCTTGCAATTTTAGTAATACCATCCTTAATTTCTAATCTACTTGAAAAAATTATATCAACCAAAGCGTCGAGCGACGATCCTTGTCCAAAATCTTCAGGCAATTGTTCCCCAGATTTAAGATTTGCAGTAACTCTTTTTCCAGAAAATAAAATGTCATGTGAGCTAGGACTTTCTACGCAAAGAATGTCATGGTTATTCCACATTACATACGTTCCTCCACTCAGCTTAGAACAAGCCACACCCACCGATAAAATTCCTGCTTTCTTTAATTCAGAATAAGCTATTTGTGTTTTAACCATACCACTGGCCAATGCAGGAACACCGCCGGTGACGGCCATACCTCCACTTTGTAAAATGGAAATAAATATGTCAGCTTTAATCTCAATTGCCTTTACAGCTGCCGAAACAAAATGCTCACTCTCTTTTGGTGTCATTGCACTACCACCAAATTTCCACTCAGAACAAACTACTACAGCTGTTAAACCATTTATTTTACCCGAAGCGCAAGCAAAGGCAGAGTCAAGTCCTGTAGCTTCCTCATACTTTTTTCTTTTAGAAATATATGGTTTATTATTTATTTTAAAATTTAATGGATCAGGGTCAGCTGGTGGGCATGGAATTTTTTCATACATAGAGCTATCAAATATATTTTTTAATCTTAGTCTTGCGGGATAATCAAAGTGATAGTTGCAAGAACATATAAAATGTAAGCTCTCTAAATCTTTTTTATACTGCAATTTTTTGCATGACGGACAGTTTATCCAGTCTGCATTTTCCTGCTCATTTTTAGAAGGTCTTTTTCTTGTGTATTTTTTTAATGAGTCACCAAATTTTTTGATTCGATCTCTTATCCAATTCATAATATCCAATTCATAAAATTTTATTTTTTAAAACTTTTACCATTTTATTTAATTTTATGACAGGATTTTGACGATTTTTAATAGAATCGCTAATTCCCTTACATAATGCGCTTCCCACAACAACGCCATCAGACTTTTTGAAAGAACCAATGTTTTTATTTGTGATTCCAAATCCAATTACTATGTTCTTTGATTTATTGATTCTTTTAATTTTGTTATAATTTTCNANAATTTTTTTTGGAGAAACTTTTAATTTTCCTCCTGTTGTAGATAACATACTGATATAATAAAGCATATCATGCGAATCTTTTATTATCTTTTTCATCCGAATATTAGTTGTAGTTGGCGCTAACAATTGAACAAAACAAATTGAATTTTTTTTACACAATGTTGCAAATTTTTTGCTATAAGGCCAATTTAAATCAACAACTATTAGTCCACTAACTCCGCTTTCTTTACATCTATTTAAAAATTTTTTTTCTCCGTAATTAAATATCATTTGATAATAACCCATAAGTATTAATGGTTTAGAATACTCACTCTTTTTATATTGTTTGACCATCTGAAAAATATCTTTGAGTTTTAGTCCATTTTTAAGAGCTCTATAAGAACTGTTTTGTATTTCTTTTCCATCAGCTGTGGGACAATTATGTGCAAACCCCCATTCGACAATGTCTACATTTTTTGAAATATTTTTCAAAATTGCTAATGATTTTTTCTTATTAGGGTCTCCTGCGACGGTAAAAGAAACCATCACGGGTCTATTTTCCTTTTTGGCGTTCTTAAAAGCTGAGGTCAATTCACTTTTCATGATGGATAATATCCTATTTCTTTTCTAATTATTTTTTCATCCTTGGATGAAATTCCACAATTATTTATAACAATGATATCATCATTTTTTAATTTTGGAGCTAAGCGTAAACACTCTGCAAATGCATGAGCAGGCTCCAGGCTTGGTCGAATATCNTCAAGTTCAGTAACNAACTTAAAAGCATTCAANGCTTCTTTNTCNGAAGCATTAGTGTAACTTGCNCGACCAATATCTTTTAAAAATCCATGCATACTTGANGAGCCGGGATANTCCAAACCNGCACTCAAACTATGAGTTGGAGATATTTGNCCGTCTTCATCGGTTAAGCAATACTGAGCAGCACCATGTAAAATTGAAAGTTTACCATTATTAGAAAGTGGCGCAGCACCTTTAGCCTCAACACCAATCAACTCGACATGCTTTTTGTCATAGTCAATAAATTCATTCCAAAAACCTAATGCAGAACTCCCACCTCCTATTACATTTATCAATTTCATTTTTGGTATTTCTCCAAATTCTTCCATAACTTGCGATTTAAGTTCTTTTGAAATCTGCGATGTACTGTAAACACAGATCTTAGCAAAAATATTTGCTCCAATTGCNGAGCCAACCGCTAAATGTGTCGTGTCACAATTNGCAACATAATATCTTTGGCATTCTGAAACAGCATCGACGAGTGTAGCGCTACCACTAGTAACTGGAATAATTTCTGCTCCAGCATCACGCATGAATTTGCAATTAATTGCTTGTCTTTCAATATCAACCGACCCCATGAAAATTTTTGCTTTAAGTCCCATGTGTTTAGCTGCCATNGCTAAATTTTTNCCAAACATTCCNGCNCCNGTNTCCCCNGCTATATAGCGCTTTCCAGACATNTTACAGATCAAAGCATTAATCGTNGCGTGATANGCCTTATGNGCATCACCTCTAATTGCNGANACNTCTTTACACCAAATTTGNGCNCCACCNANATGTTCAGTTAAATGTGATAATTTAAAAAAGGGAGTTTCACCACCCAAATAATTATTAAAAAGATTTTCTTTTCTTTTTAAAAATTCTTTATTTTTTCTAAGTTTTGAAAAAAGTTTAGCTAAATCTTCAATTGGNTTAATTGTTGTCTCAGCTACAAAATTTCCACCAAATTTTCCACCATAGAAACCATTTTTATCNTGCTGATCGATTAAAGGTATACCTTTTTTTATTTTCATTATTAAAAGCGGTTAATTTATTATTTTACTGACTGTATAATTTTTTTGATGTTTTGACTAGCATCTCCACTTTCATAGATTGGTCTACCTATCACAGCAAAGGCTTTATCATCATTTTTTGAGATCTTACAGAATTCCGAATAACTCATGACTCTTTTTTGATCATGAATTTTATCTTCAAGACCCCTTATTCCAGGGCAAAAAATCTTTAAATTTTTAGATAAAGATCTAACTGACAAGTATTCTTGTGCCGAAGCAATAATACCGTGAAGTCCTGATTTTACTCCTAGGTCTGCCAAAACTTTTACCTGTTCTTTAGATGCAGATTGAGAAGTGAGCACTGTGACACCTAACAATTCTAAAGTGCCTGACGTCTCTTTGGCCTCTCTAAGCATCTCTGCACCACCACTTGTGTGAACTGTTAAATATTTTACAGTTTTTAATAAAGAGATACTTGCAACAGTTTTTTTAACTGTATTAGGAACGTCATGGATCTTTAAATCCAAAAATATTTCAAGACCAAATCCTGCAAGTTTTTTCAGTCCCTCTTTTCCGCAAATGGCAAATAATTCATTTGTAATCTTAAGTCCCGCAGCATCATTTTTTACTTGTTCAGCTATATCTAAAGCTTTATCAAAATTTGAGAAATCTAAAGCTACAAAAATATTCTTTTTCAATTTTTTATCCTATCTTCGTTTATTCTTTTTCTTAGCTCCATAGACATCTTGAAAGATACAGACTTTTTTTGAAGAGATTGAAATTTATCACCTGTACGGGGGTTTATTGCAATTTTATCCTTCAATTCTTTTGTTGAGAATCTCCCAAAATCTCTTAGTTCTGTGCTTCTATTATTCTTTATTCCCTGAATAATTGTGCTTAATATGATTTTAAAAATCTTCTCAAGATCTTTTTTTCTGAGTTTATGATGAATTCTTTTAGATAATTTTGAAATTATCTCGGATCTCACCATTATTAATCTTCTTTGTCCTTCTTTTTATCTTTTTTCTTTGAACCAAGAACTTTGCCAAAAATTGATTTTAAAGATTGACCACTTGATTTTCCTTCTTTACCAAATTTTTTAACTGCTTCCTCATTTTCAATTCGTTCTTTTTCTTTTACAGAAAGTACTATTTTGGATTGTTCGGGCTTAAGCTCAATTATTGCACAATCTAATCTATTTCCTGGCTGAAATATGGTTTCTCGCTGATCTTGAATATTTAAAGCTAAATCACTTTTTTTAATTGTAGTAATTAAATTTTCATTATTTCCAATAACAACTTTAATACCTTTTTTTGGCAATATTTCCTTTACAGATACAGTTATTATGCTTCCTACTTTTAAATTTTCATCTTTAAAATAGTCAAAAGGTNACTTTTCTAGTTGTTTAATTCCTAATCTTATTTTTTCTTTTTCTTTATCTATCTCTAATATTTTTGCTTTGAGGGTGTCATTTTTAGAAAATTTTTTTAAATTCTGTTCATTTTCATTCCATGCGAGATCTTTATAGTGAATTAACCCAGTTAATTCTGAATTTTCCATTGAAACAAACAAACCAAAGTCTGTTATATTATTTACTTTACAGTTTACTATTGATCCAGTT
Source organism: Candidatus Pelagibacter sp. TMED196 (assembly GCA_002171925.1). The sequence goes on from NHIT01000032.1 coordinate 11,565, forward strand.
TTAGATTTTTTCTCAAAAGCATCCCATGGATTGTCTTGTGTTTGTCGGTAACTTAAAGATATTCTTCTTTTAGAAGTGTCAATTTCAATTATACGAACCTTAATTTCTTGACTTGGAGATAAAATTTTACTTGGTTGAACATTTTTTTTAACAAAACTGAGCTCGCTCTGGTGTATCAGTCCTTCCAAATTTTCAGAAATCTTTGCAAAAACACCATATTCTACGCACTTGGTCACAACAGCGTCACAGATATCACCCACTTTGTACTTCTTGTCTAAATTTTCATAAGGATCAGAAAAAAGCTGCTTAATTCCTAGACTTATCCTCTTTGTATCAGGATCTATCTTAATTACCTTAAATTTCATAGTCTGACCCACCGACAAAAGATCTGAGGTTTTTTTAACCCTAGAATAACTGAGATCTGTTACATGGCAAAGTCCGTCCGCCCCGTCTAGATCAATGAATGCTCCCCAATCTAATATAGCTTTGCATTTACCCTCAATAATATCGCCTTCTTTAATTTTAGATAGAATTTTTTCCAAACCTTCATTTCTACTTTTTTCAAGAATTGCTCTCCTTGAAACTACAAGGTTTCCTCTTGCTTTGTCGCACTTGACCACGATAAACTTTAAAGGAGTATTCATTAATTTGTCTATTTCAAAGTTTTTTAAAGGTGTTGTCGAGATTTGTGATCCTGGCAAAAAACACAAACACGAATTAACATTAACCACCATGCCGCCCTTTACCTTATTTGTTATTACACCTTCCACCTCTTCTTTAGTCTCAAAAGCCTTTTCCATCAGACGCCACGTTTTCATTCTTCGTGCTTTTTCTCTGCTTACAACGATTTCGCCAGTTTTAAATGACTCAATTCTCTCTAAATAGACATCAACTTTTGAGCCAACTTTNAAATCTTGAAGTTCTTTAGAAATTTTAAATTCCTCAATTGGAATTATACCTTCAGATTTTGCTTTTAAATCTACAAAAATAAACTTCTTTCCTATTTCACTAATGGTTGCCTTTATGATATTTCCTTCTTTTAAGTCTCTTTTTTTTAGGTCTTCTTTTAGAAGTGCATCGAATTCTTTTGCATTGGGGTTTTTTGAAGGTTCTGATTTAACTTCCATACTTCTCTAAAATCTTTCTATCCATAAATTTACTCATTAACTTAACCATCATAGTAATATTTTTTGTTTTTCCGGTGTCCACAATTACCGCACCAGGGCTTTTTAGTAAAGGGCTGTTTTTCCTGGAAATATCTCTCAAATTGCGATTTTTAAGCTCTTTTTTTACATTTTTAAATTTTATTAATTTATTTTTTTTCTTTAGCTCCTTATATCTTCTTTTTGCAGCAACATTGAAATTGCATATAAAAAAGAATTTTAAGTCTGCATTTGGTAAAATTACAGTTCCAATATCTCTTCCTTCAATACACACTCTTTTATGTTTTGATACAAAATTTCTTTGAAACTTCATTAAAATATTTCGGATCTTTTTTTGTTTTGCAATAATAGATGTATGCTCAGAAATTTTAGATGAATGAAGATTAATTTTAGCAATTTTATTGTAGTCAAGGTTTTTAAATTTTAATTTTAGGAATTTAATTTTATTTTTGGGTTTTGCTCTAAGCAGTTGATAGCTAGCGAATCTATACAAAAGACCAGAAGATAAAAATTTTAATCCATATTTTTTAGATATTATTTTAGCACCTGTTGTCTTACCACTTGCTGCCGAACCGTCTGCAGCAACAACAAATTTATTATTTTTTTTTAATTTCATATTTTCCGCCCAGTTCTTTTACAATTTTTAAAAATGATGGAGATGAAGTGTTAACAGTTTCGAAGCCCTTTATTATAATTTTTACGCCAGTACATAGTGCTAAAACAGAGGATGCCATTGCCAGTCTATGATCATGCAATGAGTCGATTGTAATTTGTTTTTTTGTTTTTATAAAATTACTACTTCCAAAGATTGTCATGGAATTTTTTGTTGTTATACATTTAACTCCTACTTTTCTTAGTATTTTTTTCATTTCTAAAATTCTATTAGTTTCTTTTTCAACTAGCCCACCTATATTTCTAAATTTTGAAACTCCTTTTGTTAAAGCCGCTATTATAAACATTATAGGATACTCGTCAGTTGCTGTAAGGTAATGTGAGCTAGATGTTTTTAAAGGTTTAATCCTGCCACTTTTTATAAATAGATCACCAACAGTTTCGTTATTTTGTTTTTTTTTATTCAAAATTTTAATTTTAGCACCATGTTTTTTTAAAATATTATAGAAACCTAGCCTTTTTGGATTTGTGCAAACATCTCTTATTTTAAGTTCAGACTTGTTATTTAAGATACAAATTGCAGCAAAAAAAGCTGCTGAAGATGGGTCAGAAGGAATTTTTATATTTAATGGGTTTAATGTTTTCTTACCAAAAATTTTTATAATATTTCCTTTATTTTTCAGCAAAATACTTTTNGAATTTTTTTTAAGCATATTTTCAGTATGATCTCTTGTTTTAGACTTTTCAAAAATTGTAGTTGTTCCAAAAGAATTTAAACCTGCCAACATAGCTGCACTTTTTAATTGAGCAGAGGTTCCAGCTACAAATTTAATCCCAACCGGAAAATTGGAAGATCTTAACTTCAATGGTAGATAAACTTTGTTTTTAGGAAAAGTTTCAGCTCCGAATTCATTTAATAAATTAATTAGTTTTGACATATTTCTTTTTTTCAATGACTTGTCTCCTGTCAGATTAACCTCAATGTTTGGTGTAGTTGAAATAATAGNGCTTATTAAACGAAGCCCAGTTCCNCTATTTCCTAAATCTAATAAAGTTTTTTTTGTGGTATAAAATGAACCCAATCCTTTTCCAAAAATCNTATATTCGTTTTTAGAAATTTTAATAATTTTACAATTTAATTTTTTTAAAGAGTTTATTGTCGAAAAAACATCCTCGCTTGGAAGAATATTTGATACTTTCGAAACTCCTTGACTTATAGAGCTAATAAGAAACGCTCTTATAGATATAGATTTATCTGGATCAATATTTATAAACTTATTAAATTCATTAATTTTTTTTTCAAAAATTACTTGCAATTTTATCCCTCGTAGTCACCGAAGTACATTTCGCGAGCTACGGCGCTCTTTAAAACTTTCTGAGGTGAGCCTTCTTCTATAACTTTGTGATTACCCAATATATAAAGTCTATCGCACACTCTCATAACATCGCCAACTATATGTGAAGTAATAAGTAAAGATACGTGATGATAAGATTGTAAACGCAAAATTAAGCGAGAAACTTCTTGAACAGTCAAAGGGTCTAAACCAGCAGTTGCTTCATCTAAAAGAATAAGTTTGGGTTGATTAATCAAAGTTCTTGCAAGACACAGCTTCGCACGTTGGCCACCTGATAAATTTCTTGCTTTTTGTTTTCTTAAGCTATCAAGAGAAAATTCTCCAATGAGTCTGTCAACTACCTCTTTTTGTTTGCGTTTTTCTTTAATTAAAATTTCTGCAATTGAATATAGGTTATCTTCAGTTGAAAGATCAAAGAGCGCACGTTCTTGCATCATCACACTAATCCCCAATTTACTTCTATAAGTAACAGGCTCATTTTGAATTTCTTTATTACCATAAATTATTTTTCCGCTATCAACTTTTAAAATACCCATAATAAGATTGAAGATTGTAGATTTACCACTTCCATTTGGACCAAGGAGACCAACTATAGAAGCAGGCATAATTTCTAAATTAATTTTATCTAATACGAGTTGCGGACCGTAGCTTTTATTAACACCTTTCATAAGGAGTAACGGTTTAATATTTTTCTTGTAGCTTTTAATTCTGAATCTTTTAACTCTAATAACGCTCATCAATAATTTACCTTTATATTTACTTTATCATTATTGTACATACTAATTTTCATTTTTTTGTCTATAAGATCAACATTTAGCTTGTCTGCNGCTACATTTCCCAAGGGACCTTCACCGAGCACATTTCCCTGAACNATTAAATAGTTTTNAGAATTCACAAAGTTGGCTTTATCAGAGAATAATTTATTTGTTAAATAATACATNTCAACATTTTCTTCAAATTCCATATCATTTGTAATGTTATCATAAATACCTTTGTCACTTAAAATTTTTAAATTTGTGCCATCTTTAAAAAAAAACCTACAAACTATTTTCTTCATATAAATAATATTNGNNTCATTTGTAGCAAACTCTGCATACTCAGCATTTAATNNAAAGTCATTATTATTTGAATCTTTACCTTCGTAGGTAATATTTTCAAAAGTATTAAAACCCTCTTTTTCAACTACATCTTTTGGGATTTCTTTTTTGATTATTTGGTCAAGTGAAGGCTCTTTATTTCTATCATAAAAATATGTAAAAAATATTATTAACAATCCAAAAAATAACAAAGAAATCTGTATTAAACTTTTCTTTTTAATCTTTAATTTATTTAATTCCATGAGAGAGAAGATGGTGAATATGACAAATTCCTTTTATTTTCCCTGACTTAGAAGAAACAATAAGTGATGTAATTTTTTTTTGGTTCATTATAGAAAGTGCTTTATATGCAGTTGTATCCTCATTTATTTTAAATGGATTTCTATTTGCAATTTTTTCAATTTTATCATTTTTTGAAAATTTNGCTAAACTNCGTCTGCAATCCCCATCAGTAGCAATTGAAATTAATTTATTTTTATTCATAACCAAAACCAATCCTAGTTTTTTAGCACTAATTACTTTCGCTGCATCACCAATAGTTTTATTTTTATCTATAGTTGGAATTTTTTTGCCACTTGTCATAATATCTTTAACTAGAAGAAGGTTTTTTCCAAGACTACCACCTTTGTGATACCTTTTAAAAACCTCTTTGGAAAATTTTTTCTTGTATTGAATTGCAGCACATAAAGAATCACCTAATACCAAAGTGATAGTTGTGCTTGATGTTGGAACAATTGATGAAATATCTGCTTCTTTTACTTTTGGTAATAATAATTTTATATCACTTGCTTTTAATAAAATACTGTCCTTCAAACTTGCAATACCAATTACTTTAATTGAGAATCTATTTGCGTAGTTCAACATGTCAGCTAGTTCTTCTGAATTTCCTGAATAAGAAAAAATTAAAAGGACATCTTTCTTTTCAATCTGACCCATGTCACCGTGTCTTGCTGTACCTGGATCACAAAAAAAACTTGAGACCCCAATACTTGATAATGTTGCAGATACTTTTCTTGCTATTAACCCAGATTTACCAACACCTGCACAAATTACTTTACCTTTACAAGTTGCAAGTACATCAACTGCCTTAGCAAATGATGAGTTGAAAACTTTATTGATTTTTTTCAATTCAGAAATTTGAACTGCTGCTGATTTTTTTCCAATTTTAATATAATTTTTTTTACTCATTAATGTTCAAAAATATCAAATTTAAATCCAGATTGGTCTAATTTTATTCTCGTATCTAAAAATTTAATGCAGCTTTCATATAAATCCATTCTCTTTTCTCTGATCAGCATTTTTTCTAGTTCTTCTTTAATTTTATGTAAATAAATTACATCATTTGCTGCGTACTCTAATTGTTTATCTGTTAATTCATTAATATCTTTATTCCAATCTGAGCTTCCATATTTTTTGTCAATTTTTTTCCCACAAAATTCTTGTACTAAGTTTTTTAATCCATGTTCACTTGAATACGTCCTAATTATTTTTGAGGCTATTTTACTACAGAATATAGGTTTCACTTTACATTTAAAAAAATATTCTAAGGCACTTTTGTCAAATCTTAGAAAATGTCCAATTTTTAAAATTTTTTCATTTTCAAGTATGGAAACTAAATTTGGGGCTTTATAATTTTTTCTATCAGGCTGAATAATGTAAACGTTCCCAGATGAATCACACAATTGGATTAAGCTCAGTTTATCTCTTTCTGGTATCTTTAGCCCTGTCGCTTCGCAATCGACCGCTACAGAGCCAGTGATTTTTGCGACAATTTCATTAGGCAAATCGTTTGAAAATTTATTTATCTTCATATACTCATTCTAGTTAACATGAATAATTACCCTGTCACAGTAATTTTTGGTGGAGGTGGCTTTATTGGACGATATTTGACGCGCGTGTTAACTAAAAAAAACCATCGTTTAATAATACCAACCAGAACACCTTTCCAGAAAATTTACCTAAAAACTCAGGCGCCTCCTGGCCACATAGAGTTAATAGATTTTAATCCTGGCAATTTTTCGGCAATGAAAGAAGCAATAGAAAATGCAGATTATGTGATCAATTTATGCGGTGTTTTGTTTGAAAATAGAAAGCAAAAATTTAATAGTGTTCATGCTGGTATACCTGAAAGTATTGCAAAAATTTGTTCACAATCAAATGTAAAAAAATTTATTCACGTTTCAGCTCTTGGATCTTCAAAAGATTCTAAGTCTAAATACCAACAATCTAAATTTCAGGGAGAAGAAAAAGCAATAAATAATTTTGATAAAACAGTAATAATTAGACCGAGTGTTGTGATAGGAAATGAAGATAATTTTACAAATTTATTTGCTAAACTAAGTTTGTCTCCGATTATACCAGTTGTTAACACCAGTTATAAATTTGAACCGATTTTTGTGAACGATGTGGCAAAAGCAATTTTGAAGGCAATAGAGACGAAAAATAATGAAGGTAAAATTTATGAATTGGGTGGCGGTAGAGTTATCAGCTTTGGTGATATGATTAAATTAATTTTGAAAGTAATTGGAAAAAAAAGAATAGTTGCTGATGTACCAATGACTCTTGCAAAAATACAAGGATCCTTATTAAGCTTACTGCCAATTGATCCAGTAATAACAAAAGATCAGTGCATAATTCTATCTGAAAAAGATAATGTAGTATCAGGCGATCATTTAACCCTTGAAGATTTAAACATTAAGCCATCTGATATTGAAAAAGAAATGGAAAAATGGCTGTGGCGTTACCGATCAGGTGGAGAATTCGCAAAAGTCTAGGGTACTAACAAGTTAAAAGATTTATCACTTTTTCTAATTATTAATTTGTCTTCA
>NHIT01000001.1 GCA_002171925.1 Candidatus Pelagibacter sp. TMED196
ATTAAATTAAAAAACCAAATAAGTGTTAATCTTTTTGGAGATCAAATTTATAAGGAGAAAATTTAATTATGTTTAATGGAATTGTATACAACCAAGGTATAATAAAAAGTTTAAGAAGAAATCCAAAGTATGTAAGGGGAAGCTTAGTTATTGAAGTAGCGTCTAATATTAAATTTAAAAAAATAGATATTGGCGAGTCCGTAAGCTGTGACGGTGTTTGCTTGACTTTAATTAGAATCAAAAAGAGTTCTTTTCTTTTCTATCTATCTAAAGAAACTCTCAATAGATCCAATTTTAAAAATATCAAAATTGGCAAAAATATAAATATCGAAAAATCTTTATACCATGGAAAAAAAATTTCTGGTCATTATGTTCAAGGACATGTCGATACTACATCCTCAGTTAAAAGTATAAAAATAATTGAAAGATCTTGGTATGTAAATTTTTCACTAAATAAAAAATATAAAAAATTTATTGTTGAAAAAGGTTCTATTTCAATAAATGGCGTATCATTAACAATTTCAAAAGTTACGCGAAACAGTTTTCAAATAACTATAATTCCACATACTTTAAGACTTACAAATCTAGTTAAGCTTAAAAGAGGAGACAAAGTTAACGTTGAATTTGATATTGTAGGTAAATATTTAAATAATATTTATAAATAAAATGAAAAAAAAATCATCATCTATAATAGAAATTATAAGGGATGCCAAAAGAGGAAAAATGTTTATTTTGGTTGATAACAAAGATAGAGAAAACGAAGGTGACTTGGTTGTACCTGCATCAAAAATAAATCCAAAAAAAATTAATTTTATGGCAAAACACGGTAGAGGATTAATTTGTTTGGCTTTAACATCTAATAAAGTTAAAAAACTTAATTTACCTTTAATGTCATTAATTAATAAATCTAGAACGCAAACTGCTTTTACTGTTTCGATTGAATCAAAAAAAGGTATTTCAACTGGTATATCTGCACACGATAGATCAAAAACAATTAGGGTAGCAATCAAACATTCATCAAGTAAAAAAGATATAGTCTCGCCTGGCCACGTTTTTCCTTTAGTCGCAAAAAATGGTGGCGTTCTTGAAAGAGCTGGCCACACAGAAGCATCAGTAGATATTTCAAAATTAGCAAAATTAAATCCTAGTGCAGTAATATGCGAGGTTATGAATGAAGATGGTACTATGGCAAGATATAATGACCTGATACCATTTGCAAAAAAACATAAATTAAAAATTGCTAAGATTGAAGATTTAATTTCTTACAGATTAAAAAATGAAAGATTAATCAAAAATGTATCAACAAAAAAAATAAAGATTAGAAAATTTGGAAATTTCGATATTAAAACTTTTAAAAACAAATTAGATGGATTAGAGCATTATGCACTAATAAAAGGCAAGTTTAATATAAATAAATCGATAAGAGTGAGAGTAATTTCCACAAATATACCAAGCAGCTTTTTTAACTTTAATAAAAATATTTTTAAAAACTCTTTAAAATATTTAAATAAATTTGGAAACTTTGCTTTAATACTTGTAACAGGGTCAAACCCCAAACCAATTTCTTCTGAAAATAATAGAATACTAAGATACTATGGGGTTGGTGCCCAAATCATTAAAGAATTGAAAATAAAAAAAATGATATTAGTTTCAAGAGCAAAAAAACGTGTTATAGCACTTAAGGGCTATGGAATAGAAATTAAGAAACAGGAAATTATTAAATGAAACCAAAAATTTGTATAGTTATCTCAACTTATAATAGTGATATTACAAAAAAATTACTTTTAAGTGCTAAAAATGAATTAAAAAAATATGGAGTTAATAAAGTGAAGGATTATAAAGTACCAGGTGCTTTTGAAATTCCAGTAGCTATATCAAGACTCGCTAAAAAATTTGATGCCTTTATTGCAATCGGTTGCATTATTAGGGGCCAAACAGCAAATTTTGATTTAATTTCAAGCTCAATAACTAACGCAATAATGAATTTGTCTATAACTTACAAAAAACCAATTGGAAATTCAATTATTACATTATTTAATAAAAACCAAGCTTCAAAAAGATATAATAAAGGTAAAGAGGCTGTTAATGCCATTATAGAGGTTTTAAAGATAAAGTAATGGAAGGATCTAATCCAAACAACAACCCAAGAATAATTGTTATTCAAAAGTTGTATGGTTACTATTTGAATAAAAGTTCAAATATTGAAGTTCAAAAGCATAGATATAAAAAATTTATCAAAGATACTATATCTGGAACTATTGAGAGAGAAGAGCTTCTTCTTGAAAATTTAAAAATGATTTTACAAAAAGAGTTCAATCCAGCAAGAACTGATCTTATTCTCAAGTTAATGATTCTCTCAGCAACTTATGAGCTAATGTTTAGTCACAAAACACCAGTAAATGTAATAGTTAGTGAATATGTTAAAATTTCAGATTTTTTTTTGGAGAGTGCTCATAAAGGCTATTTAAACGCAGTTTTAGACAAAATCTCACAAAATTTAAGAAAAGATAATTAATTATTCTTGCCTTTTACGGTTTTTTTTGGCAATTTCCATTTTTTTAACAGATCATAATTGGAGATATATCATTGGAAAATTTATATTTAATCATATTAGCTGGTATTATCGCAGTAGTTTATAGTTACTTTTTAAGTAATCAAATAATTTCATCTAGCCCCGGTAATTCAAAAATGCAAGAAATTGCAGAAGCAATTCAAATTGGAGCAAAAGCCTATTTAAATAGACAGTATAAAACTATAGCCATTGTAGGCGTAGTTGTTTTAATTATTATAAGCTACTTTTTTAGTTTGCTTGTTGGATTAGGATATTTAATAGGAGCATTGTTATCTGGTGTTGCTGGCTATGTTGGAATGTTAATTTCTGTTAAAGCAAATGTAAGAACAGCCGAAGCATCAAGAAAAAGTTTACAAAGCGGGCTTACTATGGCTTTTAAATCAGGAGCAATAACAGGACTGTTGGTGGCTGGTCTAGCTCTATTAGCAATCTCTTTATATTACTGGGCTCTTTTAGCTTTTGAAGTAGATAATAGAGAATTAATAAATGCATTAATAGCTCTAGGTTTTGGAGCTTCTTTAATCTCAATTTTTGCCAGATTAGGAGGTGGAATTTTTACCAAAGGAGCTGATGTTGGTGCAGACCTAGTTGGTAAAGTCGAAGCCGGAATCCCAGAGGATGACCCAAGAAACCCAGCAGTGATAGCTGATAATGTAGGTGATAACGTAGGTGATTGTGCTGGTATGGCAGCAGATTTATTCGAAACATACGCAGTAACAATAGTTGCTACCATGGTTTTAAGTTCAATATTTTTTGTAAATAATTCAGACATGATGATATATCCTCTTGCAATAGGTGGTGGTTGTATAATCGCCTCAATAATTGGAACATTTTTTGTAAGACTAGGTAAAAGCAAAAATATAATGGGTGCTCTTTACAAAGGTTTTATAGTAACAGCCCTAATATCTTTGGTTCTTCTTTATCCGATTACATCGCATGTTATTGGATTAGAAAATATCTTTAAAGTAGGTGATAAAAGCTTTACAGGAATAGATTTATATTACTGCGGAGTTGTTGGTTTAGCAGTTACCGGATTACTTATATGGGTTACAGAATATTATACAGGTACAAATTACAGGCCCGTAAAAAGTGTAGCTAAATCTTCAACAACTGGGCATGGAACAAATGTAATTCAGGGTTTAGCTGTATCAATGGAGGCAACAGCTTTGCCAGCAATTATAATAGTCGCTGGAATAATAATTACTAATCAATTAGCTGGTTTATTTGGAATTGCAATTGCTGTTACAGCAATGTTGGCGTTAACGGGAATGGTAGTTGCATTAGATGCTTATGGACCGGTAACAGATAATGCGGGTGGAATAGCCGAGATGTCTAAATTGCCAAAAAATGTTAGGAAAACAACAGATGCCCTGGACGCTGTTGGTAATACAACAAAAGCTGTTACCAAAGGCTACGCAATTGGATCAGCAGGCTTAGGGGCGTTAGTTTTATTTGCTGCATATACAGAAGATATTAAATTTTTCTCTAAGGTTTCAGGATCCGCTTTAGAAGGAATTGATGTAAGTTTTGATTTATCCAATCCATTTGTAGTTATAGGATTACTATTTGGAGGTATGTTGCCTTATTTATTTGGATCTATGGGTATGCAAGCTGTTGGAAGAGCAGGCGGAGCGGTAGTGATAGAAGTAAGAAGACAATTTAAAAAAATTCCTGGTATTATGAAAGGAAAAAGAAAACCTGATTATGGTCGATTAGTAGACTTATTAACCAAAGCTGCAATAAAAGAAATGATTGTACCATCATTGCTACCAGTACTATCGCCAATAGTTTTATATTTAGTTATTTATTCTATCGGAGGTTTAGAAGCTGCATTATCTTCAGTTGGAGCTATGCTTTTAGGCGTTATTGTTACAGGTTTATATGTTGCAATATCAATGACAGCTGGTGGTGGAGCTTGGGATAATGCAAAAAAATATATCGAGGATGGAAACTTTGGAGGCAAAGGTTCGGAATCTCATAAAGCAGCTGTCACAGGTGATACTGTCGGTGATCCTTATAAAGATACAGCTGGTCCTGCTGTAAATCCGATGATTAAAATTACAAATATTGTAGCTTTATTATTGCTAGCAGTAATTGCCCATTAAAATATTATTTATTATTATTTCCTAGGACTATTTGCTCTCATTTTGTTTCTTAAACTAGATAAAAACGAATCTAAGAAAGTACCTCTTGTAACCACATTATCAGTTACTTCTTTTGAAAAATTATGGTTATTCATTTTATTTTTATCGTAAAAAAGTTTTTCTTCTAGGACACCTAATTTATTAAATTTTACAACTAACACGTTGTTATTTAAAAAAACATCTTTTCCCAATTTATGAACGCCGCCCCTTGTTTTAGTTCTTTCAATATAAAACCATGTATTATTATCTTTTAAGGATTTTACGTGTGGTTGACCAAGAACATTAATAACATCGTTTTTATTGCTTATATTTGTTTTTATAAGCATTTCTCTTTTTTCGAGAAAGATTATACCGTGACTTTTTACGACTTTATTATTTTGGCAATTGAATAAAAAAACAGATAAGAATAATAATAATGGTATTTTAAAATGTTTGCTTCTTATAATAAACATAGTAATGAACTTTACAATAAATTAGTTGAATTATCACGTAATAAATTCTTCTATAACGATCTAAGATTAGCAGATAATTTTGAAACTAGGGTTTTATTAATCTTTTTTCATTTTATTATAATTTTAAGATTAAAAAAAAACGATAATTTAAAAAAAAAATTTCAGGAGTTATTTGATAATATTTTTCAAAATATAGAAATTAATATAAGAGAATTAGGATATGGTGATACGAAGGTAAATAATACAATGAAAAATTTAAACAAAATTTTTTATGATATATTGTATAAACTTGATAATGATGGTTTATCGAAATTTCATGATAGATCTGACTTATTAAACAAATATTTCTTTAATAATAAAAAAAAACATCGTACAAAATACAGTTAAATTGGCCCAATATATGGATCAATTTAATGATTTTTGTTTTGATTTAAATATCGATAATGTGCTAAAGGGTTCTATAGAATTTAAACTTAATTAATTTATCTATGGCTGTACCTAAAAGAAAAACATCTACTTCAAGAAGAAATAAAAGAAGATCACATCATCGTATTGTCGGTGCCAATGTTATTGAAGATAAAAAAAGTGGTGAATATAGATTATCTCATCACATAGATCTAAAAACAGGCACATATAACGGAAAAAAAATTTTAGACAAATAGTCTTAAATCAATAAAACCGCATGCTAGAGAAAGTTAAAATTTCAATTGATGTAATGGGTGGAGATAATTCCCCAGACAAAACTCTGGAAGGCATAAATCTTTTTATTAAAAGAAATCAAAATATAAATGATTATGTTTTTTATTTGTTTGGAGACGAAACCATTATTAATCAGAAATTAAGTAATTATAAATATATAAAAAATAATTATAAAATATTTGATACTAAGATTGTTGTTACAGATGAATTATCCGCAATATCTTCAATCAAAAAAGGTAAAGACTCAAGTATGTGGAAAGCTATTCAATCACAAATTGATTTAACTTCTGATGTAACTTTATCTGCTGGTAACACCGGGGTTCTTTTGGTCATGTCTAAAATGATTTTAAAAACACTTGATAATGTAGACAAACCTGCTTTAGCCGGTTTATGGCCAAATGAAAAAAACATGAATATTGTATTAGATCTAGGAGCAAATGTTGAGTGCAGCGAAAAAAATTTAATTGATTTTTCAGAAATGGGTTCTGCGCTTTTCAAATCTCTTTTTCCCAACGAAAAAGCAAAACTTTCTTTGCTTAATATAGGTTCAGAGGAAATCAAAGGAACTGGTATTTTAAAAAGTACTTATGCTAAATTAAAACAACTAGATCAATTTGGTGATTTTGAATTTTGTGGTTATATAGAGGGAAATAATATTACCAAAGGGGATACAAATGTCATCATCACTGATGGTTTTACAGGCAACATCGCCCTCAAAACCGCTGAAGGTACAGCAAATTTTTTAACTAGTAATTTAAAAAAAGCTTTATCAGAAAATTTATTTTCTAAATTATCAGCAATTTTTTCTTACTTTTCTCTTAAAAAATTTAAGGATCGACTTGATCCCAGGAAGTATAACGGAGCAATATTTCTTGGTTTAACAGGACCAGTTGTAAAAAGTCATGGTGGTACAGATGGTTTAGGTTTTTCTTATTCAGTAGAACTTTCATACAAAATTGCAAAAGGAAAACTTATGGACAAGATAAAATCCAATCTTTCACACACAAAAGATTTAAATGAAAAGATCTAATATCAGTAAAAATGAATTATTAAAAACTATAAATAGTAATTTAGGTGCACCACTATCATTGTCGGAAAAAATAATAAACGAAATATTAAATATTATAATAGAAGGTTTAAATTCAGAAAATTTTGTTAAAATATCAGGATTTGGAACTTTTAAAATATTAGATAAAAAGTCAAGAATTGGAAGAAATCCAAAAACAGGACAGATATACGAAATCAAACCTAGAAGAACAGTTGCTTTTTACCCGTCTAAAAAATTTAAAAATATAATTAATGAATAATAAAAGAAAATTATATAAATCAATTGGAGAAGTCTCAAAAGAAATTTCTATCTCAACACATACTCTACGTTTTTGGGAAAAAGAATTTAAACAAATTAAACCAATCACACTTGAAGGAAAAAGACGATACTACACCGAAAAAGATATTGATATTTTAAAAATAATTTATGAACTTTTAAAAAAACAAGGTTATACAATAACAGGTGCAAAAAAATTATTAAATAATAGATTAGTTAAACTTGACGAACATCTAGATTTAGATATAAAGAAGAAAAATTTTCATAATTCTTTGAAATATAAAGCACAAAGAATTAAGATTTTATTAGAAAAATTAAAAGGTTCAAAAAATGGCTAAAAAAAGTTCAATAAAAGTTCGACTTGTCCCGGAAGCCAAACCTGACAGCTCTTTTTTTTATTATGCAAAAAAACCAACCAAAGGTGAAAAGGCAAAAATAAAATTAAAAGTTAAAAAATACAATCCAAGCACAAGAAAACATGAGTTTTTTATTGAAAAAAAACTCCCCCCTCATAGTAAATAATTTATTTTTTTTTAAAATTTTTATACTCGTACTCTATAAAACCCTTTATCATTGATTTCCAAATTCTTTTAGTTAAATTTGGGTCAATTTTATTCTTTAAAGATTTTCTTCTTATAGTTTTGTGAATTTCCACTATTCTTTTTCTGTCTACAATTTGTTTTTTGTACTTTTTATTCTTTAAAACTTGATTTACAAGCCCGGTTCTTTTCTTGATAATTATTAACAATTTTTCGTCTAAAGCATCCAGCTTTTTTCTCAGTTTTGATAGGCTATTTTTTTTCATATAGCGACATTTATGTTAATAAAAATTTATAAAATATTATATAAGAAATGCAACTAAATGATTTTAAAAAATTATAGTTATAAGAAGTATGTTAGTTATTGGCTAATATCATTATTAACTTTTTTATTAGTAATTATAGTAGTTGGTGGACTTACGAGATTAACTGACTCTGGCTTATCAATAACTAGATGGGAATTATTTACTGGGGTTTTACCCCCATTTACAAATGAATCCTGGCAACAAGTATTTTCTTTATATAAAGAAATCCCACAATACAATCTATTATTTCCAACTATGACTTTAAGTGAATTCAAAGTCATTTACTATTGGGAGTATATACATAGAATTTTGGGTAGAGTATTTGGACTTTTATTTTTAATACCATTCACTATTTTTTTATTTAAAGGAGTATTAAAAAAGGAATTTGTTATCAAATTTTTAATATTATTTTTATTAATACTCTTACAAGGTTTTATTGGTTGGTATATGGTGAAAAGCGGATTAGTAGAAAATACTACCGTAAGTCATTATAGATTGGCAATTCATTTGAATATTGCACTAATATTGTTTGCAGCAATTTTTTGGTATTACCTTAATCTAAAAAATAACGAAAATAAATATTTTTTTAATTTTATTAACAACGGATCCTTCATTAAATTTTTTGTATTATTAATCTTTATTCAAATTACTTTAGGAGCATTTACATCTGGTTTAGATGCAGGAAAAATCTATCAAACTTGGCCCTCAATGAATAATAGCTTTTTCCCAGACGATATAAATTTATCAGATCTGAATAAAACAGACTTTTTTTCAGATCCATCGATTGTTCAGTTTTTACATAGAAACATGGCATATATAATTTTTTTATATATTTTGGGATTAAGTATTTATATTTTTTCAAAAAAAATGAGTTATTTATATACGCCATTATTTTATGTTATAGCTATGGTCTTTGTTCAAATATTTCTTGGAGTAATAACTTTAGTAAGTGGTTTAAATATTATTTATGCATCTTTACACCAAATATCGACTACTCTTTTGCTAATAACATCTATAAATTTGAGTTTTACCTTTAAAAAAAGAATAGTTTTATAATTGACACTGAAAATAAAAGCTTGTACTTATGCGCAAGTTTTATGACTCCATTCACAAAAAAAAAAGATTTAAAAAATAACTGGTATTTGGTAAATGCCGATAACGTTATTGTTGGAAGGCTTGCAGCTTATATCTCAAAATTATTAAGAGGTAAAAATAAACCACAGTTTAATCCAAATATTGATAATGGAGATTTTGTAATAGTTACAAATATCGAAAAAATTAAGTTTACAGGAAAAAAGTTTACTAATAAAAAATATTATAGGCATACTGGCTATCCAGGAGGAATCAAAGAAACAAAACCTATCAATCTCCAAGAAAAAAATAAGTCTCAAGACATTCTAAAATTTGCTGTAAAAAGGATGTTGCCAGGAGGACCTTTGGCAAAAAAACAATTAGGGAAATTGAAAATATATTATGGAGACAAACATCCTCATTCAACACAAAATCCAGTTGAAATAAAATTCTCTGAGTTAAACAAAAAAAATACAATAAAAGCTTATGAATAACCCTACCGCCCAAACCACTGATAAAAAATTTGAAAAAATTAAATTAGATTTTAAAGACAGTAAGTATGCTACCGGCAGAAGAAAAAAGTCTATAGCAAGGGTTTGGGTAAAAAAAGGATCAGGTAAAATCTATGTTAATGGAAAACAAATGCAAGAATATTTTAAAAGACCGGTCCATCAAATATTAGTCGTAAGACCTTTAAATGAAATTAATGCATCAGCAGACTATGATGTCAAATGTAGGGTAACAGGCGGTGGCTTATCTGGTCAGGCAGGAGCTATTATTCACGGGCTTTCTAGAGCTTTAGTTAGAATAGACGGAAACCTTAAAAAAACCCTAAAGAAAAATAAATTAGTTACAAGAGACTCTAGGAAGGTTGAAAGAAAAAAATACGGTCGCAAAAAAGCCCGGAGAAGTTTCCAATTCTCTAAAAGATAAATCGTTTATTTTCATTAACACCAAAAGTGATATAAGGAAATTATGTCATTAAAAAAAATTAATATAGCAGTTGCCGGAGCAACTGGTTATGTAGGATTAGACTTAATAAAGATACTTTCTACTCACCCCAGAGTAAGTATAAAGTATCTTTGTGCACAAAAAAAAATTGGTAAAAGTATTCAGTTTTTTGATAAAAGAATTAAAAAAAAATTACCTAAAATATCAAATTTAAAAAATGTCAATTGGAATATAATTGATATACTTTTTTGCTCATTACCAACTGGTCAATCTCAAATTCTTGCAAAAAAATTAATTAAAAATTACAATTTAAAAATTATTGATTTATCCGCTGATTTTAGACTTTCAAATAAAAAAGATTTTTTAAAATTTTATAAAACGAAACATTCTGCTCCGGAATTATTGAAGTTTTCAAAATATTCACTCACAGAATTTGCAAAGAAGGATATACAAAAATATAAAATTATTGCATGTCCTGGTTGCTATCCTACGTCTATACAATTACCATTAATACCGCTTTTAAAAAAGAAACTATTAAATACAAAAGGAATAATTATAGATTCTAAGTCGGGTTATTCAGGAGCTGGAAAAAATCTTAAAAACAAATTTACACATAAAAATATTTTTTCTGCAATTAAAACATATGGCATTTCAAATCATAGACATACAGCTGAAATTGACCAAGAGTTTAATAAGTGCACTAAATCAAAAATATTATATAATTTTACTCCTAATTTAATACCAACTTTTAGAGGAATGTTATCCACTATATACGTTGAGCCAAAAGGTAATGTTACTATCAGAAAAATTCACAATGAACTTAGAAAATTTCATAAAAAAAATTATTTTATTAATATTTTGCCTATTAATAAAAACTTAGGTACAGAAAATGTATTAAATACAAACTTATGTGAAATAAGTGTATGCAAGTTAAAGGGTAGTAAAAAAATTATGATATTATCTGCAATAGACAATTTAATTAAAGGAGCATCAGGACAGGCAGTTCAAAATATGAATTTATTATATAATCTTAATGAAAAAATTGGTCTAAAATGAAATTCTTAAAAATTATTTTCTTACTTTTTATAATCCAATGTGCAGGTCCTTTAAATAAAGTCGAAAAGGTTTATATTTGTGGAGATCATAGGTGTGCCAATAAGGCTGAAGCAGACGAATATTTTGATAACAACATCTCAATTGAAATTTATTCTATTGAAACTAAAAAGGAAACTGATGAAAATTTGGACCTGGCTGAACTTAATATATTAAAAGAAAAATTAATTACAAAAAAAAAGATAGTTATTAAAGATGAAAAAAAGAAATTAGATGAAAAAATTAAAGAAAGAAAAAAATTAGCCAAATTAAAAATTAGAGAGATTGAAAAACCTATTAAAAATATTCAACAAGACAAAAAAAAAAATAATGTTAAAAATACAAAACAAAAAAAACAAAAATCAAAAATAACTTTTATAAGAATATGTAAAAATTTAGAAGAATGCGATATAGATAAAATATCTCAAATAGTTATGGATATTGGAAAACAAAAAGATTTTCCAGATATAACTAATTAAAAATTATATGAATAGAAAATTTAATATTGCTATTATTGGTTTAGGTAACATTGGATCCTACCTTTATACTTTTTTAAAACAGAAAAGAAAAATTCTTTCAAAAAAAGCCAGAGTTGATTTTAACATATCGCACATCTGTGACAAAAAAAGAAAGTTTAAAGTATCAAAAAATAAATGGTTAAAAAACTATTTAGATGCTCCAAAGATTAAGGAAATTGATTTAATTGTAGAATTAATAGGAGGAGCAGAAGGATCAGCAAAAAAATTAGTATTTTCTGCGTTAAAAAATAAAAAACACGTAGTTACCGCAAACAAAGCTCTAATAGCTAAATATGGAAATCAACTAGCTAAAATCGCTGAAAAAAATAAAGTTAATTTAGAATATGAAGCAGCAGTTTGTGGAGGCATTCCTGTTATTCGAAGTATAAAAGACGGTTTAATAACAAATCAAATAAATAAAGTTTATGGAATATTTAATGGAACAACAAATTTCATATTATCGTCAATGGATTTTGACAAACTTAATTTTGATTTTGCTCTTAAAAAAGCTCAAAAGCTTGGCTATGCCGAAAGAAATCCTAAAGCTGACTTAGCCGGTTTTGATGTTGCAGATAAACTTAGGATACTATCTGCTCTTTGTTTTAATAGTACAATAAATTACAAGAATATTTATATTGAAGGAATAAACAATATAGATCAAAAAGATGTTCAATATTCAAATCTACTTGGGTTTAAAATTAAATTACTTGGACTAACAGAAAAAAATAATAACACTATTGTTCAAAAAGTTTTTCCAGCTCTAGTTAAAAGCAATTCAAGCACAGCTAAAATTAACGGTGTATTAAATAATGTTATTTTAGAAGGGAAACCAATAGGGAGTATTGAAATGATAGGTGAGGGTGCAGGACCAAAAGCAACTGTTTCAGCAATATCATCAGACATTATTTCAGTAATGAAAGATAGCATTAAATTACCGTTTAACACACCAATAAAAGAAAAAAATAAATATAAGTTTAGAGACATGCTAAATGAGAGTTATGAAGCTTATTTGAGGTTTGATTTACAAGTAAAAAATATTGGTTTAGTTAAAAACATAATAAGAAAATTAAAAAAAAATAGGATCCATATTCAAAAGTATAAAAAAATAAATTTTAATTCTAATAAATTTTTTTCATTAATAATAATTACAAAAATAACTAAAGACCCGAATCTAAGAGGAATTATTAAAAACTTCAAAAATAAAAAAATATATAAATGTGTTAAATTTATTAGAATTGAAAAAGTTTAAATGTCATTAACAAATGATTATCTAGATCAATTCATTAGGGTATGTGAAAGAGCTGCTTATGGAGCCTCTAAATTTAGAGGAAAAAATGATAAAATTGCAGCTGATCAAGCTGCTGTAGATGAAATGAGAAAAGAAATAAATAAAATTAATATAAAAGGAAGGGTCGTTATCGGGGAAGGTGAAATGGATGAAGCTCCTATGTTATTTATTGGTGAAAATGTTGGTACAGGAATAGGTGAAGAAATTGATATAGCTGTAGATCCATTGGAAGGGACAAATTTTACGGCTAAAAATCTACCAAATGCAATTTCAGTATTAGCAATTACAAAAAAAGGTGGTCTGTTATCTGCCCCAGATACATACATGGAGAAAATTGCGGTTGGGCCAGGCCTTCCAAAAAATCTTTTAGACTTAGACAATACAGTTGAAAAAAATATAAAACTTCTTGCTGAGGCAAAAAATACTAGACCTGAAAAACTCTCTGCATGTGTTCTTAAAAGAGATAGGCACAAAAAAATTATCCAGACTTTAGAAGACTTAAATGTGAAAATTAATTATATACAGGATGGAGATGTTACTGGAGTTATTTCTGTTGCTGATTCAATTTCAAATACAGATATTTATTTAGGCACAGGCGGCGGTCCAGAAGGTGTATTAGCTGCTGCAGCACTTGATTGTTTAGGTGGACAAATGCAAACTAGACTTGTTTTAAGTGATGACAGTGAGGTGAAAAGGGCAAAAAAATTGGGGATTACTGATTTAAAAAGAAAGTATAATATTTCCGATATGATAAAAGGTGATGTCATATTTTGTGCAACAGGCGTTACAGATGGTGATATGTTAAAAGGTATTAATCTATTAAATGATAATGAATTTGAAGCTACAACATTTGTATTACATAAAAGTCAAAAAATATCGAAGATTGTAAAAAATATTATAAAAAAATGAGTACGAGTTCGGTTCTTGGTAAGGATTGGGTTTCAAAAACCTATAACGAGGAATCTGTTGATTTTTTAAAGAATAATTTAAATTTGAGCGAAATAACATCAAAACTAATAGCAATTAGAAAAATTAAAGTTACTGATGTTAATTTATTTTTAAAACCGAAAATAAAAAATTTAATACCAGATCCATTTATTTTAAAAGATATGGAAAAAGCTGTTTCCAGAACTGTTGAAAGTATTCAAAAAAAAAATAAAATTGGAATATTTGGCGATTATGATGTCGACGGAGCAACATCCTCAGCTTTGTTGGGCAATTTTTTTAAAAGTATTAATCAAGATATTGAAATATACATTCCAGATAGAAAAACAGAAGGTTATGGGCCTAGTAAAAAAGGTTTTGAAAATTTAATTGAAAATGGATCAAAGTTAATATTTACCGTAGATTGCGGAACATTATCTTTTGATGCTATTAATTATTCAAAAACAAAGAATGTAGATGTGTTAGTATTAGACCATCATCAATCAGAATTAGAGCTCCCAGATGCACATTCTATAGTTAATCCAAACAGATTTGATGATGATTCAAATCTCAAATATCTTTGCGCAGCAGGAGTATGTTTTATGTTTCTTGTTGCTCTAAATAAAAAATTGAGAGATTTAAAGTGGTTTAAAAATAACAATATATCTGAACCGAATCTATTAAATTATTTAGATTTAGTCTCTCTCGGAACAGTATGTGACGTAGTTCCACTTGTAGGTCTTAATAGAGCTTTTGTTAAACAAGGTTTAGAAATATTTAAAAATAAAACAAATTTAGGTATTAAAACTTTAAAAAATATTTGCGGAATTGAGACTAATATAAATACTTATCATCTAGGATACATTCTTGGTCCTAGAATAAATGCTGGAGGAAGAGTTGGTAAATGCTCTCATGGAGCCAATTTGCTATTAAGCGATAATTCAAAAGAAATATTTAAAATTGCATCTGAACTTGAATTATTTAACAAAGAGAGGAAAATCTTAGAGAATAATATGTTAAATAAAATTGAAAAAAATATTCAAATAAATCAAAATGAACCAACCATAGTCTTATCTGGTCACAATTGGCATGGGGGTGTCATTGGCATTATTGCTTCAAGATTAAAAGAAAAATATAACAAGCCCACTGTTATAATTTCAGTAGAAAACGGATTGGGAAGGGCTTCAGCTAGGTCAGTTTTGGGTTTTGATATAGGCGCTTTAATAATAAAAGCTCACCAAAAAAAAATAATTAAAAAAGGCGGTGGCCATAAAATGGCTGGTGGATTTTCTTTACAAGAGGAAAAAATATCAGAATTTAAAGATTTTATAAATTTAGAATTTTCGAAAATCGAGAAAAAGATTAATAGAACAAATAATCTATTTTATGATTCTAAGATTTCTCCTTCTGCATTAAATGAAAACTTTTATTCTGAGATTAATCTTCTCTCCCCATTCGGATCGGGAAACCCTGAGCCACGTTTTGTTATTGAAAGCCTTGAATTGTTAAAATCATCGATTGTTGGAGAAAAACACATTAAAACAATCTTCACTGCTCCAGACGGATCAGTAGTTAAATGCGTCACTTTTAATGCTATTAAAACTGATCTAGAGACTTATTTATTAAGAAAAGACAGAAAAAAAATTAATATTTTAGGTAAGTTAAGTCTTAATGAGTGGAAAGGTCAAAGAAAAGTAGAGTTTATTATCGATGATATTTCTGTTAATAAGGCTAACATTAATTAGGTCCCATCGTCTAACGGTTAGGACAGATGGTTTTCAATCATCTAATCGGGGTTCGATTCCCCGTGGGACCGCCAAAATATTATGTTTAAA
>NHIT01000002.1 GCA_002171925.1 Candidatus Pelagibacter sp. TMED196
ACCTTCGGTCTTTAAAACTTTTTTCATATCTACTTCATAAGTTGCCATTTTTACTTTTTTTATCACCTCTCCTGTAAATCTAACAGAATTTACACCTAAAGCACGTCCTTTACCTGGCTCACCAATCCAGCCTAAAAAAAATCCAACTAACTGCCACATTGCATCTAACCCCAGACATCCTGGCATAACAGGATCAGCTTTAAAATGACAATCAAAGAACCACATTTTATCATTAATATCTAACTCAGCTTTAATACTCCCTTTTTTAAATTTTCCTTCATCTAATTTAATTTGTGTAATTCTATCAAACATTAACATTGGTGGTGATGGCAAACGTGCATTCCCTTCACCAAATAAATGACCGTTTGCACAATCGATTAATTCATTATAGTTGTAACTGTTTTTTTGTTTCATTTTGAAAGCTAACAATTGCTTGAGTTTTTAGCAATATCATATATAAAATTGAAAAATTATACAGTAAGTTAATGCAAAAAATGAATAATAAAAACAAGATTTTTATAGATAAACTCAGATCTTCAGGTCTGAGGCCCACAAATCAAAGAGTAGAAATAAGCAAATTTCTCTTTAATCGAAAAAAAACATTTCATTTCACAGTTGAAGAATTAAAAAACTCCATGAATCTAAAAAGGTCAAAAAAGATTTCTACTGCAACTTTTTATAACACCGTACACGCACTAAAAAGTGCGGGACATTTGAAGGAATTCTCATTAGAAAATAACACATCATGTTATGATACAAATGTTACTTCTCACCATCACTTCTTTGATGATGGAAAAGTGATTGATATTAAGAGCGACAAAATTACCTTTCAAAAACTTCCAGAAGCCCCAAAAGGCAAGAAAATTAAAAACGTTGAAGTTGTAATAAGATTAGAAAATAATAATTAATCTCAAAATCAGATCTTGCTGTATTGACACATAGTTTAGAATAATTATAAACTAGTTATAATATAAAAAAAATAATTATTTTATGAGTGCTGAGCTTAAAAAAAATGGAAACGGAAATGGTAAATGCCCTGTAATGCACGGGGGAGTTACCAAAGCGGGAGAGTCAAATACTTCGCGTCTTTGGCCAAATAGTATTAATCTTGATATTTTACATCAACATGACACAAAAACTAATCCTCTACCAAAATTTAATTATAAAAAGGAAGTAAAAAAATTAAATTTTAAGAAGCTCAAAAAAGATTTACTAAAGTTAATGACCGAAAGCCAAGAATGGTGGCCAGCAGATTTAGGCACTTATAGTGGTCTTATGGTTAGACTAACTTGGCACCAAGTAGGAACCTATAGGGAATTCGATGGAAGACCAAACGTGGGATCACATAGATTTTCCCCTCAGGATTCTTGGCCAGATAACACTAACTTAGATAAAGCAAGGCGTCTTCTTTGGCCAATCAAAAAAAAATATGGAAATAGATTAAGCTGGTCAGATCTTATGGTTCTAGCTGGAACCATGGCCTATGAGCATTCTGGATTTAAAACTTTTGGCTTTTCGTTTGGTAGAGAAGATATATGGGAACCTGAAAAAGATGTTTATTGGGGCAAAGAGACAGAACCATTAGCTGTGAATAGATATGGTGATCCACAAGATCGTTCTTCTTTAGAGGCTCCACTTGCGGCTTCACATTTTCAACTTGTATATGTTAACCCACAAGGAGTTGAAGGAAAACCTGATCCAGTAAGAACTGCGATGGATGTGCGTGAAACATTTGGCCGAATGGGAATGAACGATGTAGAAACTGCTGCTCTCACTGTCGGAGGCCACTCTATTGGAAGGGCTCACGGTAATGGTAATCCAGAAAATTTAGGTCCAGAACCTGCTGGAGCTGATATTCACGAACAAGGTTTTGGATGGAATCAAAAAAATGGAACAGGCGCTAACCAAATAACCTCAGGTCTTGAGGGAGCTTGGACAACCAACCCAGACAAATGGGATCATCAATACTTAGATCTTTTACTAAACTATGAATGGGAAAGTAAAAAAAGTCCAGCAGGCGCTTGGCAATGGGAACCTATTAACTTAGAGGAAGATAAAAAACCAAAAGATTTAGGGGACCCCAACAAAAAAGCCAGATTAATGTTTACTGATGCTGATATGGCTATGGCAATGGATCCAGAGTATAGAAAAATTTCAGAAAGATTTTATAAGGATCCAAAATTTTTTGAAGACTCATTTGCTCGTGCTTGGTTTAAACTCACACATAGAACAATGGGAAATAAAGAAAATTATATTGGTCCTTGGGCACCAAAAGAAGATCTTCTTTGGCAAGGTAACGTTCCATCTCCAAAAAAGAAATATAACGTAAATAAGGTAAAAAAAATGATTTCAGCTACTAGCTTATCTACTAGTGAATTAATTACCATTGCTTGGGACAGTGCTAGAACATATAGAAGGACTGACAAAAGAGGAGGAGCTAACGGTGCAAGAATTCGACTAGCGCCCATGAAGAACTGGGAAGCAAACGAGCCAAAAAAACTCTCAAAGGTTTTAAAAGTGCTTCAGAATATAGCTAATAAAACAGGAGCGTCCATAGCAGACACAATTATTCTTGCAGGTAATATTGGGCTTGAAAAAGCGATAAGGAAAGCTGGTTCTAAAATTAAAGTTCCATTTAGTCCTGGTAGAGGAGATTCAACTCAAGAACAAACAGAATTAAAAAGTTTTAAGTGGCTAGAACCTCTTCACGACGGTTTCAGAAACTATGTAAAAGCCGATTACTCCGTAATGCCAGAAGAACTTTTATTAGAACGCGCTTCTTTAATGGGATTGACTGCACAAGAAATGACTTGTTTAGTGGGAGGCATGAGAGTTCTAGGAACAAATCATGAGTCAGCAAAAGATAAGGGAGTCTTTACAAGTAGAGTCGGCGCTTTAACAAACGATTTCTTTATAAACTTAGTAGATATGAAATATCTGTGGAAACCGACTGGCAAAAACTCTTACGATATGATCGATCGTAAAACTAAAAAAGTTAAATACAGCGCCTCTAGAGCAGACCTAGTTTTGGGCTCAAATTCAATTTTAAGATCTTACGCAGAGGTTTATGCTCAAGATGATAACAAAGAAAAATTCATAGAAGATTTTGTTAAAATATGGACAAAAATTATGAATTCAGATAGACAAATCAATAAAAAATTGAACTAAAATGACAGAACTAACTTCAGGTATATTTAATGCCTCAAAAAAAATCTACGACACAAATAGAGGTTCAATATTAAGAACAATTGTTTATACGATCGGTCACTTTGTGATTGCAATTACTGTATTAATGTTGGTTGCAGATGTATCTTTTTACATAGCATTAACAGATGCAATAGTTGAGCCTTTAGCAAATTCAGTTTGGTATTTTTTATTAGATAAGTTTTGGGCCTCAAAAGTAATGAAGAAAAGATAAGTTAAAGTCTACCAACTAAATTTTCTTTTCCCACCCACCCTGAAAATTTTTCTGTTTTAACTTTGCACCAATCACCTTTACATTTCTTTATTAAAAATAACCTCCCTTTTTGAACTACAGCCAAAGGTTTAGAATATTTTGAAGATTTGTTAAAAATAATTAATTTATCTTTATTATTTAGCGCGGCCCTTTTTTTTGATAATTGGGAGATATGTATCCATCCTGAATTATTTTCGTGATCTTTGATTTTTCTAAAATTATATGATTTGTCTATAACTAACACTGGTAAAAATTTTTTTTTATAAACTAATTTGATAGGATGATTTAAAGATGGCCCCTGCCTCAAATTAACCTTACTACTTCTTAGGGTTAGATAAAATTCTGTCTCTGCATATAAATTATTACCTATAAAAATAAATAATATTAAAAGAATTACTATTTTAACCATGTAAATTTTTATTTTTACAATCAGGATTTTTTAATAACTTAACAACCCTAAAATCAGAATTAAGAGAATTAAATATCATAACATTTCCTTTTTTTTTATTTTTTATATCTAGTATTGATTTTATAACTTCATTAGCTTGTAATGACCCCGCCACTCCAGCTAGAGTTGTCATGATACCATCAGTTTGGCAATTAACCTCATTATTCGGTATTTCTGGCATAAAACATCTGAAACAGGCAGTTTTATTTCTAAAATCAAAATTAAATAATTGGCCATCAAACTTGTTTATAGCTGCAGAAATAAGTATTTTTTTATTTTTTACACAATAGTCATTTATTAAATATCTTGTTTTGAAGTTATCTGTTCCATCACAAATAATAGAATAATTTTTTCCAATTTTTTTTATATTATCTATGTCAATTTTATTTTTATAAATATCAACAGATATTTTACTATTTATATTTTTTATCATTTGTTTAGCGATTAATACTTTTTTTTTACCTATATCTTTTTTGGTAAATAAAATTTGTCTACTCAAATTTGAGATTTCTATAATATCATGATCTACAATTCCAATATTACCAACCCCAGAATATGCAAGATATAAAATTAAAGGACAGCCAAGGCCACCCGCACCAACCACTAAAACTTTTGAGTTAAAAATTTTTTTTTGTCCAATAACTCCAATTTTCTTTAGAATTAGTTGTTTATAATATTTCTGATAATCTTCACCTTTAATTGAGGTTTTTTTCATTGGCGAGAAATGTATCTACAATTTTTTTGGCAACGATTGAAGCAATAAATTTTTTTGAATTTTTCTTAACTTTCTCAGCTTTTCCATTTTTATCAATTATAACTACTTCATTATAATCACTGTGAAAGCCCCTATCTTTTTTTGAAACATCATTAGCAATTATCATATCACAAAATTTTTCCTGTAATTTGATTTTGGAGTTCCTTATTAAGTTTTCTGTCTCAGCAGAAAAACCAATTAAAAGTTTTGGTCTAAATCTGTTACTTTTTCCGAGAAAACTTAAAATATCTGGATTTTTTTCTATTTTAATCTCTTTTATTTGATTTTTTTTTATTTTATTTGTCTCTGAAGATATTGGTTTAAAGTCAGATACTGCTGCCGCACATACAGCAATATGAGTTGGTAATTTTTTTTTTACTTCTTCTAACATTTGTTTACCAGTTATTACTCTTTTAACTCTTATCTCATTATCATATTTCAATTTTGTTGGACCCGATATTAATGTGGTATTAACTCCCAGCCTTTTTAATTCTAAAGCAATTTCATAGCCCTGTTTTCCACTTGACTCATTAGATATGAATCTAACTGGATCAATATATTCTTTAGTCGGACCAGTTGTAACTATAGCCTTTATCTTTTTTACTTTGAGGAAATCTTTTTTTTTAAAAAATCTAGATAAAAAAGATAAAATTTGACGTGGACTTGACATTTTTCCTTTTCCATACTCTCCACAAGCCATCTCACCATCTTCTGGGCCTATAAACTTATATCCATAATCAAGGAGCGAATTTAAATTTTTCTGTGTAGCTTTATGCTCCCACATTCTTACATTCATGGCTGGAACTAAAAATATTTCTTTATTTGATGCTAGAATAATAGTGGAAGCAAGGTCATCAGCACTTCCTTTGCTTAATCTAGACATAAAATTTGCCGTTGTTGGTAAAACCAATATTAAGTCAGCCCATCTCGATAAGGAGATATGATCAATATTTCCCTTTTTTTTTTCGTCAAATACTTCTTCAAAAACTCTACTTTTTGACAAAGAAGACAAGGATAATGAGGTTACAAATTTTTTTCCACTTTTTGTTAAAACTACTTTTACTGAACAACCTTTTTTCTGAAGAAGTCTTATTAGATCAAGAGACTTATAAGCAGAAATACCCCCACCTATTACTAACAAAATTTTTTTGTTTTCCAAGCTCATTCCCAATTAAAATACTATAAATAGTCCTATTACAACACCTAAAATAACTATAATCATGTTGTTTCTTAAATTTTTTAATTTTAATTCCTCAACCTCAAAATTTTTTCCAGAAACTGAGTTAAGGTTAAATTTTCCTTCCGCAATCATTTGCAAAGTCGTATTAGCATTATCCATTACATTTGGTAAGTCAGGGATTTTTTGCAAAATATCTTTAGATAATTCAATAGTATTTTTAATAGTTGATTTAGGGCCTTTTATACTTTGCATCCAATTTTCTAGGACTGGACGAGATACTTGCCAAATATTTGTTTCTGGATTAATTTTTCTTGCTACCCCTTCAACTACAACCATGGTTTTCTGCAAAAGTAATAATTGAGTTTGTGTGTGCATATTAAATTTTTCAGTAATTTCAAATAGTTGTCCTAATAAATTCGCACCTGAAATATCTTTAATCGATTGGCCGAAAATGGGTTCTCCGATAGATCTCAAAGCTTGTGTTAGTTCATCCTTTGAAGTATTAACTGGAACTAAACCTGCCAAGAAATGCATTTCAGCAACTTTACTATAATCTCTATTTATAAATCCAAAAAGTATTTCAGCTAAATATTTTCTGTTATTTTTATCTAATCTTCCCATTATTCCAAAATCAACAGGAACTATGTTGCCATCTTTATCAACAAAAAGATTACCTTGGTGCATATCAGCATGAAAAAATCCATCCCGCACAGCCTGTTTTAAAAATATTTGTATTAAGTTTTCAGAAAGTATTTTTAAATCAACATTTAAACTTTTAATTTTCACAGTATCTCGTATAGAAACACCCTCAATTTTATCAAGTGTTAAAATTTTTTTCGAAGTGAAATTCCAATATATTTTTGGAACCTTAATACCCTTGTCATTTAAAGTGTTTTCTCTGAGTTCACTAGCAGCCGCTGCCTCAAAACGAAGATCCATCTCCATGTTAGTAATTTGTTTTAAAAGAAAAATTACTTCTACTAGTCTTAATCTTTTAGTTTTTCTGAAAATATTTTCAATTAAATAAGCTAGAAAATTTAGTGCATCTAATTCTTCATTAAATATTTTTTGTATATTGGGTCTAAGAATTTTAATTGCCAAATCTTTTTCAGAACCATCAATTTCTATTTTAGCAAAATGTACTTGAGCTATAGAGGCTGCCGCAATTGGTTCACTTACATTTTTGATTTTGGAGTTAAATTTTTCACCAATTTCTTTTTTGATTATTTGCTTAGCTTCAGATGTATTAAAAGCAGGTAATTTATCTTGTAATTTTTCTAAACTTTTTGCAATTTCTTCTCCAATAATATCCGGTCTTGTTGCAAGAAACTGCCCCAATTTTATAAATGTAGGACCCATGCTTTCAAGCGATCCGCATAATTTTTCACCTGGTGATTTGTTTAGAGCCGCTAATTTTTTTGATGAACCAATTGAAAATAAGTAGACAATAAATTTAAAAAAATTTGGAACAGGCTTTATATTATCAATAGTATCGACTGCACCTGATTCAGCCAGTTTTCTTAAAATTTTAAATAAATTGAATATTTTGTTAAACATTATTAAATTTTCCAAGCCGAATGGATTGCAACTACACCAACAGATAGGTTTCTATACTCCACATTGTTAAAACCACTTTCTTCTATAATTTTTTTGAAAGTTTCTTGATCATAAAACTCATCTATTGTTTTAATTAAATAATCATATGGTTCAGCATCACCAACAATATATTTACCAAGCAAAGGTATTGTTTTGGAGTATGCTTTATACATTTTACTAATGTATTCGTTTTCAACTTTTGAGAACTCTAAACAAATAAATCTTCCGCCCCCTTTCAGAACTCTACGAGCTTCTTTCAAAGCCATTCTAATATTTGAAAAATTTCTTACCCCAAAACTTACTGAGTAAATGTCAAATGTATTATCCAGAAACGGTAATTTTTCAGCATTTGATACGCTCCAATTAATTCTGTTTAAATATTTTAATTTTTTTTTGCCCTGATCAATCATAAGTTTGTTTGGATCAACGCAAGTAACATTACCTTGATTTTTTACTCTCTTTAAAAATGCAGCTGCTATATCACCTGTGCCTGTAGCCATATCAATTAAGTGGTCATCTTTTTTGGGATTCATCCATTCAATTAATCTTTGTTTCCATAAGCGATGTATTCCCAAGGACATTAAATCATTCATAATGTCATATTTATTAAAAACACTATTAAAAACTTTTGTTGCTTTTTTTATTTTTGACTGATTAATATTTGTCATATTATAAATAGTTATATGCCAGAATTACCGGAAGTTGAAGTTGTTAGAAGATCTCTAAATGAATTAATCCCAGGCTTAAAAATCAACAAAGTCAGTATTTATGATAGAAATTTAAGGTATAAAATCAGCAAACAATTTAAAAAAGCTATTCAAGGCCAAAAAGTATTATCCGCAATTAGAAGAGGAAAATTTTTACTAATTGAGCTTAAAAATAAAAATTTTATTTTAATTCACTTAGGTATGACTGGAAAAATTTTAATTAAAAAAAAATCTAGCAAATCAACTGTTTTTACTGACTATTATTTTGATAGAAAAATAATAAAAAAACACAATCATTTAAAAATTAAATTTAGTAACTCAATTGATTTAATATACAATGATATAAGAAAATTTGGTTTTTTAAAAATTTTAAATTATAAGAATTTAAATTCTGATAAGCATATTTCCAAGTTAGGTCCTGAACCTTTAAGTTTGGCTTTCAATTTTAACTATCTTAAAAATAAATGCAAAAATAAACATATTTATATTAAAAATTTTATAATGGATCAAAAAAATATAAGTGGATTAGGAAATATTTATTCAAATGAAATATTATTTATTAGCTCAATACACCCAAAAAAAGTGACCTGTAAATTGTCAGATGATCAAATTTCTAAAATTATTTCGAGTACTAAAAGTATATTAAAAGAAGCAATACAACTTGGAGGTTCATCCATCAAAGATTTCAATAGTATTTCAGGTAAGAAGGGAGATTTCCAGAAAAAATTCAAGGTTTATAACAGAGCGGATAAATCATGTTTAAAGCCCAAATGTAAGGGAAAAATAAAAAAATTATATATCGGCAATAGATCAACTTTTTATTGTCAAAATTGTCAGAAATTTAAACATTGACCAGAATATTTTGAAGATATAGGTTCCGATCAATGCCAAATATAAAATCTGCAATTCGCAAGGTAAAAAGGATTAAAAAACAGACTGAAGTAAACAAATTTCGGAAAAATAGGTATAAACAAGCAATAAAAAAAATACAAAAGTTAATTGAGAAGAAAGATATAAAAGAAATTAATAAATATTTCCCTACTTTCCAGTCTGAGTTGATGAAAGTTGCAAAATCTGGGGTTATTAAGAAAAAAAATCTGTCAAGAAAGATTTCAAAAATTTCCAAAAGAATAAAAAAAATCACGAAATAGTTGAATTAAACCTGGCCGTTAATTCAATAACAATTTGGAGTTGTTAAAAAATTTTTTTTTTTTTTAAATTACTACATTTAGAGAAATTGTATTTGAGGTTGAAAAAAAATTCATTTTCTCTCCTAACGTTCATTCTACAACCCAGATCGAATTAATTTTTATAATTGAAAAAAAAAAATTGAATTTAAAAAAAATAAGTTATAAAAAATATTTTATTTTTTTAATTTCATGGACAAAACTTCTTTACAACAAAAACCCTCAGCACTAAGAGAAGAAAGTGTATTGAATTGGGAATCGGTCCAAACTTCTTTTGATAAATCCTTTGGAAATGAGATATTTACAAGTTGGCTAAAGCATATTTCACTTATAAAAGAATATAATGATCATGTAATTTTAGGGGTAAAAACTAGATTTTTTAGAGACTGGATAACTTCAAGGTATGCAGATAAAATATTAAGCGAATTAAGAAAACATAAAATAAGCATTAATAGAATTGAGTTCAAAATAGAGCCAGAAGCATCAAATAGCAAATCAACGTTTAACAGTTCTGTTATAAATAAGATATCTGAAATAAAGAATTCTGCGTTAAATTACAACAGGCTGAACCCCTCATTAAATTTTGAGAATTTTGTAGTTGGAAAAAGTAACAATCTAAGTTTTCTTTCAGCGAAAAAAATATGTTCTCAATTATCGAGATACAATCCGTTATTTATTTATGGCGGAGTTGGATTGGGAAAAACACATCTTCTTAATTCAGTAGGTTTAGAACTTAGTCAAAAAAACAAAGTAATGTTTATATCTGCTGAGAGATTCATGTACCAGTTTATTAAATCAATCAAAAAGAATGAAATGGTAAATTTCAAAGATTTTTTTAGAAAGGCAAATGTTTTTATAATTGATGATATTCAATTTATAAGGGGCAAAGAAGGTTTGCAGGAAGAATTTTTTCATACATTTAATTCCCTTTTTGATCAAAGTGCACAAATTGTAATATCTTCTGATAGAGCTCCTAATAAACTCGATCGAGTGCAAGACAGAATTAAGTCAAGATTATCTGGCGGTTTAGTTGTAGATATAGGCGCTCCAGACTATGACTTAAAACTTGATATTTTAAAAAAGAAAATTTTAGATTATCAAAACTCTTTTAAAGAAAATCCGGATTTAAATGATGATGTAATTAGTTACATAGCAAAAAATAGTAACTCTAACATCAGGGAATTAATTGGTATATTTAATAGAGTGGTTGCATTTGGAAAAATGAGCAAAAAACCTCTCACTATAAGTGATTGTAAAATTATTTTAAAAGATGTTTATAATGCGAACAAAGTAATCAGCATTGATAAGATACAAAATGTAACTTCCAATTTTTTTAGTATTAGTTTAGCAGATATGTTGTCACCAAGACGTTCAAGACCTTTGGCAAGGCCTAGGCAAGTAGCAATGTATATGGCAAAAAAATTAACAACAAGATCACTGCCAGAAATTGGAAGAAAGTTTGCTAACAGGGATCATACAACCGTTATTCATGCAGTAAAAACTATTGAGAAATTGAGTGAGAATAATGACGATATGAGAAAAAATATAGAGGAACTAAAATCATTAATCTTGAGCGATTAAAATGCAATTTCAAATAAAGCGTGACACACTTTTAAAGTCTTTATCAATAGCACATAATATAATTGAGAGAAAAAATACAATACCAATTCTTTCGAATGTTTTATTGGAAATTAAAGATAATATTTTAAATATAATTGCTACCGACTTAGACATAGTCTTTCACGATCAAATATCAGATTTAAAAGTTGATAGTGAGGGGAGCACAACTACTTCAGCAACTGTTTTGTATGATCTATTGAGAAAGTTACCAACTAATTTAGACATTACTTTTGTTTTAGAAAGTAAAAATAAATTAAAAATTACTGCTAAAAATTCAAAATTTAATCTTCTTTGTTTACCAATTGACGATTTTCCAAATTTTTCAGATAACTTCAAAAATGAGCCTTTAAATTTAGATGGTCAAAAATTTTTAACTTTGCTCAATAAGACAAAAATCGCAATGTCAAATGATGATACAAGACATTATTTAAATGGAATTTTTATACATCCAACGGCTTCAAATAAATCTTCATATTTAACTGGTGTTGCAACTGATACCCATAGATTATCTTCAAGCAGCATACCGGTTCAAGATACCAAAGGTTTAAAATCATTTATTTTACCAAAAAAAACTGTTTTTCAATTATCAAATTTACTTCAAGAGAATAACCAAAACGTTTCTATATTTGTTGGCGAAGGTAAAATACAATTTAAAATGGGTAATTCGTCAATTGTGTCAAAGATCATTGATGGAAAGTTTCCAGATTACGAAAAAGTTGTGCCTAAAAATAATAATAAAGTTGTAAAGGTAAATGCTAAAGATTTTATTAATTCTCTTGAAAGAGTAATAACCGTTTCCATTGATAGAAAAGAGGGAGTAAAAGTTACTTTTGAAAAAGACCAAATTCAATTGTTTGTCGCAAGCTCATCCTCAGGCGATGGAAAAGAAACTTTAAAAGCTGATTTCAATTCAGATGGCCTAACTGTAAGTTTTAATGCTAGATATCTTTTAGATATCGCATCAGAAATAGGTGATGAAAATTTAATGATGAATCTTAATGATGCCGTATCTCCAGTTTTGATACAGGATAAATCAGACAATCACAGTTATTACGTAATAATGCCAATGAAAATCTAAGATTTTTTAATTTTAAGTAATAAATTATATTTATCTCTTATTATCCTTATCTTACAACAGTTTTTCAGTGTTAACATAAAACCTGATTTTATCTCCTGAGAAAAAAATGATATGATGTTTTTTTCAAAAAAATGACAAATCCTCAAAAAAATAGTTCGAATAAAGAATATAAAGCAGATTCAATTAAAGTATTAAAAGGACTGGACGCGGTTAGAAAAAGGCCAGGAATGTACATCGGGGACACTGATGATGGATCTGGATTACATCATATGGTTTTTGAGGTTGTAGATAATTCAATTGACGAAGCCATTGTAGGTTATTGCAAAAATATTACAGTTACCTTACACAAAAATCGATCTGTAACAGTGGAGGATGACGGAAGAGGAATTCCAACTGATTTGCATAAAGGAGAAAAAAAATCTGCTGCTGAGGTTATCATGACGCAATTACACGCTGGAGGAAAATTCGATCAAAATTCATACAAAGTATCTGGAGGGTTGCATGGCGTTGGTGTTTCAGTAGTTAACGCGTTATCTAAAAAACTTGAATTGACAATATTTAGGGATGAAAAAGAATATTTTATTTCTTTCGAAAATGGAAAGACAGTAAACCCAATAAAATTTTTAAAGAAAACAAAAAAATCTGGCACTAAAATTAACTTTTTACCCTCTGAAGATGTTTTTTCATCTACAAAATTCAGTTCAACAATTCTACAAAAAAAAATGAGAGAACTAGCTTTTTTAAATAGTGGTTTAACAATTAAGCTAATCGACGAAACATTTGCTAAACCTAAAATTTTTGAGAACAAATATGATGGAGGTGTAGCCCAATTTGTCCAATTTGTTGATCAGAAAAAGTCACTTTTAATTAATAAAAATGAGAAAGCTACTTTTAAAAAACCGATATATCTTAAAGGTGAAAAAAGCAGCGTGACTGTTGAATGCTCATTTCAGTGGAATGCTGGTTTTTCAGAGGATGTAATGGCTTTTACAAATAACATTCATCAAAAAGACGGCGGGACACACCTTCTTGGCTTCAGGAGTGCATTAACAAGAATAATAAATAAATATGCATCAGAAAAAAATTTAACTAAAAAGAATAAAGTTGTTATAGGTGGAGAAGATATTAAGGAGGGTTTAACAGCAATTTTATCAATTAAAATGCCTGATCCAAAATTTTCATCACAAACAAAAGACAAACTTGTTTCATCAGAAATCAGAAATGTTGTTGAAACTATTGTAAGTGAAAAAGTAACAGTATGGTTTGATCAGAACCCTTCTGTAGTAAAAGTAATTTTGGACAAAGTCCTTCAAGCTGCAATTGCTAGAGATCTCGCAAGAAAAGCACGGGATAGTGTTAGAAGGAAAGGTTCATTAGAGCTTTCAGGTCTTCCTGGAAAATTGGCTGATTGTCAAATATCCTCAATGGAGGGCACAGAGCTTTTTATAGTTGAGGGAGATTCAGCAGGTGGTTCAGCAAAACAAGGGCGAAAAAGAGAATTCCAAGCTGTTTTACCTCTTAGAGGTAAAATTTTAAATACTTATGTAAATGAAAACAAAAAACGGAATGGAGCTAATGGAAGTCACGAAAATAAAACCCTATCTAAAATGATGTCTTCAAATGAGATCGTTACTTTAATAAATGCTCTAGGGACCGGATCAACTAATTTCAACATGGAAGACTTAAGATATGAAAAAATAATTATTATGACAGATGCGGATGTTGATGGATCACATATTAGAACATTGCTTTTAACTTTTTTTAATAATAAACCATTTAATGAATTAATAGAAAAAGGACATTTATATTTAGCTCAGCCCCCGTTGTTTAAAATAACTAAAGGAGCAAAAACTTCTTATATTAAGAACGAGAAAGATTTAGAAAAATATATTCTCAAATCATTAGATAACGTAAAAAAATTGAGCAAAAAAGAATTAGAAAA
This sequence comes from Candidatus Pelagibacter sp. TMED196, assembly GCA_002171925.1. Next base: position 13,970 of record NHIT01000002.1, read on the forward strand.
AATTATTAACGAGGAAAGACAAAAGTTAAATATTCAAAGGTTCAAGGGTTTAGGGGAGATGAACCCAGAGGAGCTTTGGCAAACTACCTTAAATCCTGATAATAGAATTTTGTTGAAGGTTGAATATTCAAAAGGCACAAAAGAAAAATCTAAAGAAGACCAAAATATAATAAAAATATTAATGGGAGACGAAGTGGCTCCACGAAAAGATTTTATTACTGAAAAAGCCTTAGAGGTTGAAAACTTAGACATCTAATTAATATGAAATTTTCTGACTTCCTCAAATATGATGAGGATTTAACGCTTCAAAAAAAAACTGTAGTTATTCTAAGATGGATAGCTTTAATTGGTCAGCTTATAACTGTTTATGTAGTTCATTTTTTCTTAGATTTAAATGTTCCAATAATTTTATGTTCAATAACTATTTTTTGTGGGGGACTGACAAATATTTTTATACAATTCTCGTTTAAAAAAAATCAATTAAGTAATATTGAGTCAACTATTCTTCTTTTTTATGATGTAATACAATTGAGTGTCTTGATATATTTAACTGGTGGAGTAACAAATCCTTTTGTCATTTTTTTAGTAGTTCCAGCGATAGTTTCATCTACATTATTAAATTTAACAAGCACTTTCTTTTTATCATTCATTACAATTATTGGTTTAATTCTTTTAACTTTTAATTATTTTCCATTACCAAACAAAGGGAATATACATTTTCATGTTCCTGAATATTACTTATATTCTATACCTACAGCATTAATAATTGTTCTTATTTTTCTAAATTATTTTGGATTTCGTTTTGGTCATGAGGCAAGGAAAAGGAGCGAAGCATTAAATAGACTTGAAAGTGTACTTGCAAAAGAACAAGAGCTAGACTCAATCGGACACCAGGCAGCCGCCGCAGCGCATTCTTTGGGAACACCACTTTCAACTATTACTGTAGTAGCAAAAGAATTAAAAAAAGATATCAAAGATAACCCTAAATATTCTGAAGATGTTGATACAATTCTTTCAGAAGTAAAAAGATGTGGAGATATATTAAAAAAACTTTCTAAAAGAGAAATAGTTGATGACATCTATATTTCAAATATTGCACTCGAAGATTTATTATTTGAAATTAAAAATTCTTTTGAAGAAATTTCCGAAAAAAATATTGACCTATATTTAAGCAAGAAAAATGAAAAAACACCTATAAAAAGATCACCAGAATTAACTTATGGTATTCGTAATTTTGTTGGAAATGCGGTTAAATTTTCTAAAAAAAATGTCTCCATAAACTTAATTAATAATAAAGATGAAATAAAAATTAAAATAATAGATGATGGTCCAGGATTTCCAGATGATGTATTTAAAATAATTGGTGAACCATATATTGCTTCAAAAGTAAAAAAGTTTAAAAATAAATCAGGTCTTGGTCTTGGAACTTTTATTGGAAAAACACTTCTTGAAAGAAAAAAAGCTATTATAGAATTTTCAAATATTGAAAAAGGTGGTGCGTCCGTAGAGATCTCTTGGAAGTATTCTGATTTAGTTATAATTAATTAGGTTCTTGCTGTGTTAGACAATGTATTGTCCCAAAACCCCACACTAAAATAGAACAATCCACAGGTATAATTTCTCTGCTTTTGAAATGCCTTTTAAAAATTTTTAAAACTATTTCATCTTTAGGGTCTTTAAATGTAGGAACCAAAACAATCTTATTAGCAATATAAAAGTTCAAATAGCTTGCTGGAACTCTTGTACCATTTATTTTTTTTGGTTTTGGCATTGGGATTTGAACAATTTTTAATTTTTTTTGATTTTTGTTTTTAAACTCTTTTAAAATTTAAATATTTTCATTCAAATTTTTAAAATTCTTTTCTTGTTTATTACTTTCCTTTGCGATGAAAATTTTATCCTTATTTACAAATCTTGCAATATCATCTATGTGCCCATGCGTATCATCGCCCTCAATCCCATTATTGAGCCAAATTATTTTATTGATACCTAAAAATTTTTTAAAGATTTTTTCATAATCTTTGGTCTCGAATCCCTTATTTCTTTCTTGTATTTTACTTATCAGACATTGTTTAGTTGTTATAAGTAACCCATTTCCATTAACGTCTATTGACCCACCTTCGAGAACAATTTTCCTATTTTTAAATTTAGGTTTAATTACTTTAATTTTAGTTGTTTTTTTAATTTTTAAATAAGCTTTATTATCTTTTTTAAAATTCTTATATTTTGCCCAAGCATTAAATTTCCATTTTGATAGTATTTTCTTATCATTTTTAAATTTTAAAAAAATAGGTAACGAGTCCCTTGTCCACGATCTGTCAGTTTTGCAATTAATAAGTCTAATATTATTAATTTTTGTACCAAACTTTTTTAAAGCGACAACCACCTCACGGTGATCTGATTTATTATTGACTAGGATATTTACTAATTGCACCTTCGATAAAGCTGAAATTATAACTGCAAAAACATTTGGAATACTCTTAAACTTACCTGGCCAATCTTTTTTATTATGGGGCCATGCAATCCAGGTAGACTTTTGAAGCTCCCACTCCGCAGGCATCCTGTATGCGCCATATCTTTTTAAATTAGGCATCTCTGGGATTATTTAATATGCCTTTATAATAGTCTATCCTTCGGTCTCTAAAAAATGGCCAGTGTCTTCTAGCAGTTTCAACTTTTTTATAATCAATATCACAAATTATAGTTTTTTCTTTTTGCTTGGAACTGACAACAACATTTCCACTTGGATCAAATACAACGGTATTTCCCCAAAACTCTAATTTTTTTGATCCCTGTTTTTCTATGCCTACTCTGTTTACTGCCGCAACATAGACACCATTAGCAATTGCATGAGACCTTTGAATTGATAGCCAAGCATTAAGTTGAGATTTACCAAATTTCTTTTTTTCTTTTGGGTGCCATCCTATAGCAGTTGGATAAAAAAGTATTTCAGCACCTAATAACGATGTCAATCTAGCAGCTTCAGGAAACCATTGATCCCAACATACTAAAGTTCCAACATTACCCTGATTTGTTTTAAAAGATTTAAATCCTAAATCTCCAGGAGTAAAATAAAATTTTTCATAGTATTGAGGATCATCTGGAATATGCATCTTTCTATACTTTCCAATTAATTTACCTTTTTCACTTATAACAACACACGTATTGTGATAAATACCTGATGTTTTTTTTTCAAAGATTGATCCAATAATTATAACTTTAAGCTCTCTCGCTAACGAACAAAGAATATTACTACTTTTTCCAGGAATTTTTTCAGCCAAATCAAAATTTGAATGTTTCTCTTGTTGGCAAAAATAATTTGATAAAAATAGTTCAGGCAAACATATTATTTTTGCTTTTTTTTCACTAGCCTCTTTAATTTTTTTTATAGCAGTATTCATATTCTTTTTCTGCTCAGAAGACATTTTCATCTGTATTAAAGCTATTCTTGTTTTTGTCATTTAATTAAAATAATTTTTGAAAATTTCTTCGCTCTCTATTTTTCCAATTTTGACGATGATATGCGTCACTAGCAATTAATGGTAAAACGCTAGTTGCTTCGGCAAAAACCATTTGTTCCTTTGATGTATCTACCTTGCCCCATGAACTTGCCTCTTTCAAGGTCGAACTACTGCAAGCACCATCTCTGGTGTCAGCAACAGTGATTTGAATTGCATACTTATGCATATCGACTTTTTTTCCTAAAAGCTCAGCACATACCACCGTATCTTGAACAAAGTTTTTTGGAACACCCCCACCGACCATTAACAATCCTGAAGCTTTAGACTTTAATTTAATTTCAGTAAGTTCTCTAAATTCTTTAATTGAATCTATCGTGATGTGTTTTGATGGATTCTGTTCTTGATGCATAACCAATCCAAAACCAGCTGAACTATCTGTAAATGCAGGACAGAATATAGGAACATTATGATCATAGGCTAATTCAATAAGAGAATCCTTCTTTTTTGCATTATTTTTCAAATACTTACCTATTTCTTTAATAAATTCTCTAGAAGTATATGCTTTTGGAGTTAATTTATTTGCAATTTCACAAATAGTTTTATCACAAGCTTGTAACTGCTCTTCGTCAATATAGGTATCGTATATTCTATCTATATAGTTTTCTCTTAGTATTTTATCATCTTGAAATTGATCACCCTGATAATGTTTGAACCCTAAAGCTTCAAAGAAATCCATGTCAATTATAGAGGCACCCGTAGCAACTATAGCATCAACCATATTAAATTTAATTAAATCAGAATAAAGTTTCATACATCCCGCGGCAGACATTGAGCCCGCAATTGTCAAAAATATTGAGCAATTTTTATCTTTAATCATCTCGTTATAAATTTCCGCAGCTTTAGCAGTGTCTCTTGAAGTAAAAGACATTTTTTTCATAGAGTCGATTATTTTTCGTGAGTCAAAAGAAGTGATATCTATGTGTTCAACTTCAGATTTTAATAAAGATTTTTTATTGTGACCAAGTGTAGGCCCATTTTTTTTATTCATTACGCAACTAAATATTTAACCTTTATCCCGCCATCATACATGGAAAGAATCGGATTATCATCCAATTGATAAATTTCGTCTGAATAAAAACCATTAAATTTTGTTCTAAAAGTTGTTCCATAAGCACCAAGCTGCCCAAGCTCAATATAATCACCCTCTTTGATATTATTTGGTAATAAGAAAGGGCCTTTCATATAATCAAGACTGTCACAAGTTGGACCATAAAAATTAAAAGCAGTTAATTTTTTAGAGAGCGGCCTTCCATTTGTAATCATTTTAGAAGGCAGAATAAAATTTGGTACTCCGGCATCAAATAACGATCCATAAGTGCCGTCATTAATATATAATTTTTGTTTTTTTCTTAAAATCACTTTTACTATAGTTGATCCAGCCTCAGCAACTATTGCACGACCAGGCTCACAAAAAACTTCAGGCATTTTCTCTAATTTTAATTTTTCTAATCCGTTTTTAATTTCTGCCATATAGTTTTCCAATGGTTCTGGAATTAAATCTGGATATATTGAGGGAAAGCCACCACCTATATTTATAACATCCGGTATGATCTTGGTTTTTTTAATAATATTCCCAATTTCTTGTATTCCTTTTGAAAATGAAATTTTATCCATACACTGAGAACCGACATGAAAACTTAAACCAACTTTTCTTCCATGTTCTTTGCAAAGTCTTAAAAGCCCTAAAGCTTCACTTGCTAAAGCCCCAAATTTTCTGGATAAATCAATTTCAGCATGTTCATTTGAAATTGCGACTCTCACATACAAATTTAAATCCCTAGCATTGTTTGTTGCATCTAAAATCTTTAATAATTCTTCTTTAGTATCTAAAGCAAAATCTCTAACATTATAATGAAAATATGCCTCTCTGATATTTTCTCTACTTTTAATTGTATGCATAAAATAAACTTTTACTTTATCATCTATTTTTTTAACTAATTTAATTTCATTAATTGATGCAACGTCAAAATTTTGAATTCCATTATTAATAATAGTTTTAATAACTTTTTCGTTTGGATTTGTTTTTACAGCGTAGAGTATTCTGCCAGGAAAGTTTTTTTTAAAAAACTCAACAGATTTTTTTATGGATTTAGGTCTGATGCAATAGACCGGATAATCTGGTTTTAAAGTGTTAACTAATTCGTTAACTTTATCAAATTTTCGCATCTCATGTGTCCCCCAATTATTACACAGTTAAGCTTCTAAAAAATTTACTAAAAAAGCTTATATATTTTTTCAAGTAATAGTTTTTTACCTTTATGTAAAGCAAATAATTCAAGATTGTCGCATTGTAATATTCACAATAGTGACTATATGACAACAATATATGAAAGCAGACAAATCACCCCCAGGTTTAAAAATAACTGACTTTGAGGACAAGTCTCTCCTAATAGTTGACGATGATGATCCTCTGAGAATGAGGCTAAGTAGAGCTATGGAAAAGAAAGGTTTTCAAGTTAAAGACTCGAAAACTGTTGAAAACGCTATTAAAATGGTCATATCTGCCCCTCCAAAGTTTGCTTTAGTAGATTTAAGACTAGAGGATGGAAACGGCCTCGATGTTGTTAAAGAGATTAACAAAGTAAAAAAAGATAGCAGAATTGTGATGCTAACCGGCTATGGGAACCTTCCGACAGCTGTAGCAGCGGTTAAATCCGGTGCTATAGACTATTTGGCTAAACCTGTCGACGCCGATGATGTAGAGGCAGCTCTTCTTTCGGACCCAGATTCAAAGGCAAAACCACCTGAAAACCCCATGTCAGCTGATAGAGTAAAATGGGAACATATTCATCGTGTATTTGAGCTTTGCAATAGAAATGTGTCTGAAACAGCAAGAAGACTTAAAATGCATAGAAGAACTTTGCAGAGGATTTTATCTAAAAGATCGCCTCGTTAAATCCTAAACTTCAAAACTTTTGGTATTAATATTGTTAAAATAAGAACTTTAAATAACTCCGCTAAAAGAAAAGGTTGTGCACCAAGTTCGAAAATTGGCTTATCCCAACCAATTAATGATCCTAACCAAAGCAGTCCAAATAAATATATAAAAGATACCGCAACACATAATTTCACAAAGTTCTTTAAAAAATTATTATCGAATTTTAAAAATCCAGTTAGATAAACAGTAACTAAAAATCCAAGTAAGTAACCCATAGTAGGTCCGGTAAAATATACTATACCCACCCCCTTTTCTGGAGTTCCAGCAAAAACTGGCAAACCAAATATTCCTTCCACAAGGTATAATGATACAGTGAATAATCCAAGTTTCCAACCAAACAAAATACCAATTAACATTACAACAAATGTTTGCATTGTCATCGGTACTGGCCAAAAAGGTATTTTTATTTTTGAGGAGATAGCCAAAAGTAACGTAGCCAAAACAGCTAAAAATAAATTTTTAACAATCGAGTTATCTTTAAAATTTTTAATTAGTTCCATATCTTTATTATTACTTTTAAATCAAATAAAAATCTACCTATTTGTTAATTTTAAAAATATATCTTCAAGATCGCCATCTTCTGTTGAAATATCAACAATTTCTACACTTTCTTTAACAACATTTATTATTTGATCAAATTTAAATTTATTTTTATCATAGGAAGCTACAATCTGGTTTTCATTCTTTGAGAATTTTACACCATTTAGGGATATTTTATCAAATTTATCTAAATTTCTTACTTTAAATTTAATTTTTTTAGTTTCAATCCTATCTAATAACTTTGATGTACTGTCTAAAGCTACCAAATTTCCTTCATTAATAATTCCAATTCGATCACACATGTCCTGTGCTTCGTATAAATTGTGTGTAGTCAATATTATAGTGACCCCAATTTTGTTGAGCTCCGAAACATTTTTCCATAAATTTCGTCTTAATTCTACATCAACTCCAGCCGAAGGTTCGTCCAAAACCAATAAAGGAGGTTGATGTACCATTGCTTTTGCTATTAACAACCTTCTTTTCATACCACCAGAGAGACTTCTCGCATAAGAATTTGCCTGTTTATCCAATGACACCATTTTTAAAATTAAATCAGTAATCCTATCTTTTTCTTTTACACCAAATAGACCAGCTTGAAGTTCCAACAACTTTTTTGGACTAAAAAAAGCATCCAAATTAACTTCTTGTGGCACTATCCCAATCGAAGCTTTCACTTGCCTAGGGTTTTTGTCTAAATCAAAACCCCAAACATCAACTTTACCACTAGTTTTTTCAACTAAACCACCAAGAATATTTATAAATGTAGTTTTTCCAGCACCATTAGGACCCAAAAGTCCAAAAATTTCCCCTTGTTTCACTTTTAGATTTAATTTATTTAGTGCCAAAATTGAATTATTAGCTGAATTTTTTTTTGAATAAATTTTAGTAAGATTTTCAGCAGATAGAATAACTTTTTCCATAATATATTATTATTATATCATGAAAAATATTAAGATATCATGAATTGATGAACAAAATTAAAAAAACTGATCATTTCTATTTGGTGGATGGATCTGGATATATTTTTAGGGCTTATTATGCACTGCCTCCCCTTTCTAGAAAAAGTGACGGACTACCTACTGGAGCAGTAATTGGTTTTAGCAATATGCTTTTCAAACTTCTAGAAGATTCAAGATCAGATGACTCAAAAAATAAACCAACACATTTTGCAGTTATATTTGACTCAGCAAGAAAAAATTTTAGAAACGAGATTTATAAAGATTACAAAGCTAATAGATCTGAAGCACCAGATGATCTTGCGCCACAATTTGAATATATAAGAAAAGCCGTCGAAGCTTTCAATGTTCCATCTGTTGAGCAGTTAAATTATGAAGCAGACGATCTTTTGGCAACTTACGCTAAACAAATTTTACAAGCTGGTGCAAAAGTTACAATTATTTCTTCTGACAAAGATTTGATGCAATTGGTTTCAAAAGAAATAAGATTATTTGATCCAATGAAAAGTAAAGTGATTGGAGAAAAAGAAGTAAAAGAAAAATTTGGTGTCACACCGCAACAAGTAATTGACGTACAATCTTTGGCTGGTGACTCGTCAGATAATATTCCTGGTGTCCCTGGAATAGGAATTAAAACAGCAGCAGAATTAATTAGTAAATACAAAAACCTAGAAACATTATTAAAAAAAGCTGATGAAATTCCTCAAAAAAAAAGAAAAGAAACACTTATTCAAAATAAAAAATTAGCATTAATAAGCAAAAAGCTTGTAACTTTAAAAGACGATGTTCCTGTAAAAGAAAAAATTGAAGAATTTTTAATTAAGGAAGTTAAAAAAGAAAAGCTATATAAATTTTTAAGAGAGATGGAGTTTAATAGACTTTTAAGCCAGGCAATAAGTTTTTATGGAGAGCCAGAAAATAAAGTAGAAAATAAAATAATAAAAAAAAATAAAATTGACATAAAGAAATATGAAACAGTAATAACAGAAAATCAATTAGATAACTGGATTAAAACTCTAAAAAATCAAGACATAATTTCAGTAGATACTGAGACATCATCTCTAAACCCAATTGATGCCGATTTAGTTGGAATTTCTTTTTGTTATGAGGAAGGAAAAGCATGCTACATACCACTAAAAAATAAAAATCAGAAATGTTTAAAACCTGAAACCGTATTAAAAAAAATCAAGCCTATACTTGAAGATCCAAGTATTAAAAAAATTGGTCAAAATATGAAGTATGACTACATAATATTTAAAAAAAATAAAATTGAAGTTAAGCCCATAGAGGATACAATGTTAGCTTCGTACACTTTAGATGCGGGTTTGAACCGACATAATCTAGACACTCTAGCAGAACTTCATCTAGGTCATAAAACAATCTCTTTTAAAGATTTAGTTGGTAGTGGAAAGAAACAAATTACTTTTGCAGAGGTTGATTTAAAAAAAGCTACCGAATATGCAGGAGAAGATGCAGATGTAACGTTTAGACTATATCAATTACTTAAAAAAAGACTGGATCAAGAAAAACTTACAAAGATTTATGAAATTTTTGAAAAGCCGATGGTTGAACTGCTTGCAAGTATTGAAATTAATGGAGTCAAAGTTGATAAGGAATACTTAAAAAAATTATCTAAAAATTTTACTGAAAAAATATCCAAAATAGAAAAAGATATCTTTTCGATAGCTAAAAAAGAATTTAATATCGGTTCCCCAAAGCAACTTGGAGAAATCATTTACAATGACCTTAAAATCGCAAATTTAAAAAAAACTAAAAAGGGCAGCTTGGCAACTAATGCAAAAATTTTAGAAGATCTTGCTTTTAAGGGCCATAAATTTCCTAGTCTAGTGCTAGATTGGAGACAATTATCGAAACTGAAAAATACATATACAGATGCACTTCAAGAACATATTAATCCAAAAACAAACAGGGTTCACACTTCTTTTTTGCTTGCCGCAACAAATACCGGAAGGCTTGCTTCTAGCGATCCAAATTTACAAAATATACCAATAAAATCACAAGACGGAAGAGAAATAAGAAAAGCATTCGTTCCAGAAAAAAATAATATTTTAATATCTGCAGATTATAATCA
>NHIT01000003.1 GCA_002171925.1 Candidatus Pelagibacter sp. TMED196
TCTTTTATCTAATAAATATATAGTTTCCATAAAAAAACTATATCCCTTAGATTTAACATCTCTTAAATCAAAACCTTCTAATTTTTTTAAATTATAGCCCCTGAAGGCTGTTGTAAATTCATTAGAGTTTATACCAAAAACTATTTTAATAAATTTGTTTCCAAATATGCTTAATGATCTTCTCCAGCCAGTAGTATCTAAAGATCCACCTTTAACAAATCTTGAACCCAAAACAAAAGCAGTATTCTTTAATTCCTTTATAAATTCTGGAATTTTTTTTGGGTCATGAGTTAAGTCAGCGTCTATTGTAATTAAATATTCATATTGATTATTTTTACTATACTCAAATGCCAACTTATGGGCAGTATCTAAACCGCTTTTTTTATCCCTTACAATTAAATGAATATTTTTTTTGTCTTTTGAGTATTCTTTAATAATATCTGAGGTCTTGTCAGGTGAATTGTCATCAACAATCAAAACATCTAAATTCAAATTAAGATCTTCAATATAATTTAGCAAAAGCGTTATATTTTTTGACTCATTGTAAGTAGCTGAAAAAATTAATATTTTACTTTTCATGAAGTAAATTATAATACTCAAGAAATAGACTGAATGAAATTGAAAAAATGTAGAAATTGCCAAGGAAAAAAATTATCAAAATTATTTTCTTTAGGAAAATTAAGTTATACAGGAAAATTTCCTAAAAATATAAATACAAATATCAAAAAAACTGAATTAACTCTTGTTATGTGTAATAAGTGTTCACTTGTTCAGCTCAATAATAATTACAATCTTAAATATTTATATGGGCCTGATTATGGTTATAGGACTGGAATAAATAAAACTATGACTGATCATATGAAGAATATAATGAAAAATTTAACAAGAAAAATTAAGTTTAAAAAAGGAGACTGTATTTTAGATATAGCGAGTAATGATGGTACTTTATTAAATTTTTTTGATAAAAAACTTATAAAATTTGGTGTTGATCCACTAGTTAATAAATACAGTAAGTTTTATAGAAAAATAAATTATAAAATTTCTGATTTTTTTTCTGCAGGAAAAATTATTAAAAAATTACCAAATAAGAAGTTTAAAGTCATCACAGCTTTATCAGTGTTTTATGACATAAATGACCCCAACTTATTTTTTAAAGATATAAATAAAATATTAGATGATAATGGTATTTTTTTAATTGAGCACGCTGATCTAATGTCAATCGTAAAACAAAAAATGTTCGATACAATTTGTCAGGAACATCTTACTTACTATTCGAATAAAATAATAATTAATATGGCAAAAAATAATAATTTAAGAGTTTTCGATCTTAGGACAAATAATATTAATGGAGGAAGTACTCAGTATTTTATTTGTAAAAACAATGCAAAACATAAAACAAATTATAAAACAATCAATAAATTTGTAAAAAAGGAAAATAAAATGAAACTCACAAACAAAAAAACTTTTTTAAGATTTTTTAATCATATTAATAAAATGAAAAGGAGCACAAAAAAATATATTGATAAAATTGTTTCAGAAAATAAAATAATACATGGTTATGGTGCATCTACAAAAGGAAATGTTTTATTGCAGTATTTTGGTATAAATAGAAAACATATAAAGTATATTGCAGATAGAAATCCCAAAAAAGATAATCATTTTACCCCTGGTACAAAAATTAAGATTATTACTGAGAGCAAATCTAGAAGATTAAAACCAAATTTTTATTTCGTTCTCCCTTGGCATTTTAAAAAAGAAATTTTAAATAGGGAACGAAATCTCATTAAAAAAGGAAGTAAATTTATTTTTCCACTTCCTTCCTTTAGGGTATATTAATTAATAACAATGTCATATAATTATTTTATATGAGTGATAATAGAAATCAAACAGATCTAAAAAAGTTTATAATTAAACTAGTTGCAGTAACTTTTGCAATAATTGTTGTAATCAATGTTACCTACAATCTTATTTTTGCAGATAAGCTTGAGAACATTAATAAAATATTACTTTTAAACAAGAAAGAGAATATTGAATCATTAAAGGACAAAATAAGATCAGAGTTAAAACAGGGTCTAGAGAAAGATCAAATACTTAATAAAGAAGACAAAATTCTAATCTATAAATTTTATCTAAAAATAAAAAATGAATTCAAAGATATTGAAAATTAGAAAAGTCAATGGATAAATGTTTAAATCTAAACAAAAAATTATTTTTTATTCCTTAATTTTATTTTCTACTTATTCTGCTGTCACTCTTGGGCAAACCTGGGACGAAGGCCATTTAACTAAACAAGGACAAATTACTATAAATTATTTATTATCACTTGGTAGACTTGATGAAAATATATTTAGAAGAGAATATTATTCTCCAATTTACTACTCTTTAAAATATTTGTTCTTACAAACTTTCCCCATGAAATATCAAGTCGAAGCAAACCATCTTGTTAATCTTATTTTTTCATTTGGTGTAATTTTCGGTATTAAGCAATTATGCAAAGAATTATTTAATAAAAAAGTTGCAAATATAACTTTTTTAGTTCTTTTCTTTTTTCCTGCTTTTCATGGGCATATGTCCTTCAACAGCAAGGATACAATTATAGCTTTTTGTCATGTATGGATATTTTATTCTTTTATAAAATATCTTAAAAATCAATCCACGGATCAAAGTTCTAAATATTTTTATAATATTGGAATTTTATCTGCCGTAGGAACAGGTATTAATTTATTTTTTTTGGGTTCATTAATTCCAGTATTTTTATTTACTATTTATGATGTTTTTTTTGCTAAAAAGATATGTAATTCAAATTTTAAAAAGAAATTTTTTTTTACTGATACCCTGAAAAGTTTTTTAATTTTTTACATTTTACTGGTTATATTTTGGATAGATACTCATCCAAATATAATTATTTTACCATTTAAACTTTTTTTAGAATGGGCCTTTACTGACTTATGGAGAGGTTACCCTTTTATATTAATAAATGGTGATTATTTTGTTTATAAAGAAATCCCGAAATCTTATTTAATAACGAATTTTATTTACAAATCTCCTGAGTTTTTTTTAGTTTCATATTTTATTTTTTTCTTTGCGCTATTTGGATCCAATAGTTTTTTCTCGAAAAAATTTTTGATTTTTAACTATAAAATTATTTTAATTTTCCTTATGGTTATTTATCCATTTATTTTATTATATTTTACACCTTTTTCAATTTATGATGGATTTAGACATGTTTTATGGATGATCCCATATGCTTGTGTAATTCCAGCTTTAGCCATTTATTTTATAATTGAAAATATTAAATCAATTTATTTTAAAATAGTTGGAGCAACACAACTGATATTATTGGTCTATTTTTTATTTAATTTTATCATGTTAACTCCTTATCATTATACATATTTAAACATTTTAAATGGAAAAGCAGAAAATTTTTATCAGAAGTTCGAAAATGATTATTGGGGTTCGTCAATAAGAGAACTTATCTACAAGACAAAATTAAATAAAAATTCTAGAATTATTTTTTCTAGCTGCGGAATAGCAGAGGATAATGCAAAATATTATTTAAAAAGAGCTGGTTTTTCCAATTTTAATTTTGAGAGTCTTGATAAATCAGAGTTTATTATTATGACCAATAGAACAACAAGTATAAAAGAAAATATTTACTCGTCAAATAATATTACTAATTGTTTTGATAAATTTAATGGTACAGACATAAGTCAGGTTAAAAGAAACGGCATGGTTTTATCTGTTATAAGAAAGATAAATTAATTATGAAAGAATCTAAAACTAATTCAGGTATATTAAACTTCTTTGAAAAAATTATAAGAAGTCATCCATTACTTTATTTTATAACAAGATATTTTATTAGGTATACAAATATTTTTGAGCAAGACGCTAATGGTGTGGCTTATATTAATATGGCACGCAAAGTTAATATTATTGATGTAGGTGCAAGTGACGGGATAGCATCTAAATTTTTTAATAGAAAATTAAATGTAAACAAAATAATCTGTTTTGAACCCTATACTCCATATGTAAAAATCCTTAAAAAACTCAAAATTAAAAATATCAAAATCTACCCGTATGGAATAGATAAATTTAATAAATACTATGATGTTTTTTTTCCAAGATACAGATTCTTTTCAAAAAACTTAGACTTAATTACATATACTTTCTATGATAAAAAAAAACTTATAAAACAAATAAATTTAGACTTTGTGTTTAAAAGAAATATTAAAATTATAAATCAAAAAATTTACTTAAAAAAAGTAAAAAAAATTCAAACAAAAATTCATTTAATTAAAATTGATGTTAATGGCCATGAGTTTTCAGTAATTAAAGGCTTAGAAAAGGTTATTAGAAGGGACAGACCTGCTTTAATTATAGAAACAGGAGAAGATATAAAAGATATAGAAAAGTTTCTAAAAAAATATAATTTTAAAAAATATTTATTTTCAAACAAAAAATGTAAATTTTTTGAAATTAAAAAAAATTATCCTTTGAATACTTATTTTTTACAGAATAATCATTTAAATGTTTGAAATTATTTCATGATCTAAACTTGTTGATTTATTTTTTTTTTCAGGTAAATAAGCAATAATGCCCTCATAGCTCAATTGGTAGAGCAACTGATTTGTAATCAGTAGGTTCGCGGTTCGAGTCCGTGTGAGGGCACCAAAAATGAATACAAATATTAAAAACTATTTTATTATTTTTCTTTCAACACTAATATATTTTTCTTTTTTCTTGGGTTTTTACTTCGGTGAAAACTCTATTGGATCTGGTGGTTATAATGGTGATTTACTTTGGATGTGGAAAAACTTAGAAATTTATAAAAATAATAATTTTTATGATGCAATTCACCATCCTGAATTTTTTGGAAACAGGTCACCACTCATATATATTTTACATGCATATTTAAATCCATTTATTTATGATTTGGATAGTTATAGGGCTACTGTTTTTATATTATCTTTAATTGCACCTATAATTTTTTATATTTGTTTAATTCAAAAATTTACTAATACAAATAAAATAATTTTATTCTTTATTTCTTCATTTATTTTGCTTAGTCCCTTTTACCGAACAAGTGCTTATTGGGGTCTCGAAGTTAACTATGCAATTACGACTATGTTATTTAGCGTTTACTTATTAAATATTTTTAAAAAAAAAAAAAATTTAAGTAATGGTAATTTATATTTTTTGATTACATTATTAACTTTTACTAGTTCTTTATGTATTTATTTTGATCAAAAATTTTTAATAATTCCATTGTTAGTTTTTATTGAGATTATGAAGTCAGATACTAAAATTAAATTTAAAACTTATTCAATTGTTAATTTTATTATTTTTTCAATTCCTTTTATTTATCTAATTTTTATTTGGAAAGGAATAGTTCCGTCATCAACACAATATGCCAATCCAAACACAATAACGTCTATATCAAGATTAAATCTTCTCTGGTTTGAACATTTGGGTTATGCAACAACAATGATTGCATTTTATTTTTTGCCAGTTATTTTTTTGAAAAAAGATAACCTTTTATTATCAGTAAAAAATTTTTTTTTAGATAAGAAAAATAATTTTTTTTTAACTTTGTCCCTCGTATATCTCATTTATTTTTTTACTTTTGTTAATTTTGAGGAGTTAACAAAAGTCAAATATTTAATGGGATTAGGCTTTATACATAAAATTTCTTTTATTTTTTTTGAGGATATTTTTTTACAAAAAATTTTTACTTGTTTTTCTTTTTTAATATCTTGGATAATAATTTTGTTTTTTTTAGAGAAGAATTTGAGCAATTTTTTAATATTATTTTATTTTTATTTTTTATCTGTAATTTTATGGCCTTTAATGCAAGAATATTTTGATCCAATTATATTTTTATTTGCTTTGATAATTTTTTCTTCTAAATTATTAATTAATTATAAAAATTCGACTTTTACTTTTTTATATTTGAGTATTTTTTTAATTTGCGCTAATTTCTATTATTAATCTATATATAATTTATGATTTTTCCGAAAGAATTTTATCCAAAAAGAATTAAGAATTGCAGCATACACAAATCCAGAAAAAAATTTAAAAATAAGAGGAATAAAAATACTATTTTTTTGTTAGAAGAGAGATTTTTTTGGATGAAAAAATATTTGAAACAAAAAAAAATTATAATCGAGCTTGGTTGCGGTAATGGAGCTTGTAAAGATATTTTAAATAATAAAAATATAATACTAACTGATATTCAAAAATATCCCTGGATATCAAAAAAAATAGATATGACCAAATTAAATTTGGGTAAGAAATATTTTAAAAAAGTTGATGTATTTATAATTAATCATGCTTTACATCATTGCCCCAATCCGTCCAAATCTTTAAAAAAAATGTTAACTTATTTAAAAAAAGATGGACTTGTATTAATAAATGAACCCGAAACATCTTTTTTTTTAAAATTTTTTCAATATATATTGGACGATGAATCATGGTCTTATAAAGTAAATATATTTAATTCAAAAAATAATATATTTAAGTCTAATTCACCTTGGGATTCAAATACCGCCGTAGCTCAACTTTTATTTAGAGATGAAAAAAAATTTAATTATTTTTTTCCTAATTTCTCTATTTTAAAAAATGATTTGTCTGAATTTTCAATTTTTCTTAATTCGGGAGGTATTGTTCAAGATACTTTTCATATACCTGTTAATAAACTAATTTTTAATTTTATGAATCTCTTAGATAAGTTATTAATTTGGTTAATGCCAAGTGTTTTTGCATTAAATAGAAGAATTGTTTTAAAAAAAAATAAATAAATTATTTTTGATGAATTTTTTGATTGATATGATGAAAAACAATTGAGGCAGAATTTGATACGTTTAAGCTTTCAACTTTTTTGTCGACATCTATACGAAATAAGAAATCTGCATTCTTTTTAATTTGAAATTTAAGACCTTCTCCCTCTGAACCAAATAAAAGAACATTTTTCCCCTTCCAATCGTTTTTTATAAAATCCTTTCCACCATCTGAGTCAAAACCACTTATCCAAAAATTTTTTGATTTTAAATATTTAAGCGACGTATTCAAATTTGTTACTTCAAATATATCCACTAACTCAGTACATCCACTGGCACTTTTGTAGAGGAGTTTACTTTCTATTGGAAAAGACCTTTCTTTTACAATAATCCCATCTATGTTAAAAGATGCTGCACTTCTAATAATAGATCCTATATTTCGTGGATCAGTGATCCCATCTAAAGCAACAAGATTAACATTATTTTTATTTACATTATGATCGACAAAATCTTTTAAATTTATTGTTTCAAGATGTTCAACTTCTGCAACAAATCCTTGATGCATTATACCTTCTCTAGCACAATATTTATCTAATTCTTTTTTTGTTTTAAAATAAATTTTGATATTTTTTAATAAGTTTTGATTTTGACTATTCCTATGAATATCTTTTTTTGACTCCTCAGTTAAAAAAACTCTAAGAACTCTCCTTTTAGGGTTTTTCAATGCTGCAGTTACTGCGTGCCTACCAACAATGTAAAAAGTTGATTTTTTCATGAGTTTTTTTATCTTTTATCTAAATAAATAGCATATTTAAAAGCAAAATCATTTATTGCATTTATTATGCAAGATGCTTATAAAACCCTTGTTGTTGAATACTTTTTGAGTTATTGGGTATCCCTTAACAATGTTTAAGGAGGGGTACCAAAGCGGTCAAATGGGGCGGGCTGTAAACCCGTTGACTTCGGTCTTCGAAAGTTCGAATCTTTCCCCCTCCACCAA
>NHIT01000004.1 GCA_002171925.1 Candidatus Pelagibacter sp. TMED196
TAACTTATTTAAGAAAAAAAAAATTATAAATCCGAATTTTTACAAAAAAATTCTTAACGAAAAAAAATTTGATTTGATAATAAACTGTGATAATAAAAACGTCATTTCTAAGGACTATTTAAATAAAAAAATATTTAAGGATTATAATAGTTCAGCTTACACAACATTAATTAAACATAAAAAAACCAATAATAATAAAGCAATACAAATATTTACAAAAAACGGGCCGATAGCCTTTCTTCCAATTTCTGATATTGAAACATCTATAGTTTTTTCAAAATTAGATTCTAAAAATAAATTTGATTTAAAAGAATTAGATACAATAATTTATAATTATAAATTAAAATTTAAGATTAAAAGTATAAGCCAAATAAATAAATTTCCTTTACATTTCTCTTTAGCCAGAAAGTATCACAAAAAAAACATCATGGCATTCGGGGATATGTTACATCGAATTCATCCTCATGCTGGCCAAGGTTTTAATATGACAGTAAGAGATATAAAAATATTGAATAGTATAATTAATGAACATTTATCTCTTGGCTTACAAATAGACTCGCAAATATTTGAAAAATTTGAAACTAGGGTAAAACACTTTAACTTTCTATTTTCTTCATGGATTGATTTTATTTATGAATTCTTCAAAATTAATAATAATTTATCAAATAAAATTGTGAAATCTTTTGGGAGTAATAAGCATTTAAAAAAATACTTAACTAAATATGCTGATCAAGGAATTTATTTTTAATCTATTGTATTGTTGTATTTCTAAAACTGTCTAACATATAAGTATTCAGAATTTCTTGTAACTTACTTTTTCTTTTTTCTAAACTTTTTGTTTCTAAAAGCGCTTGTTTTTCTTCTAAAGAAAATGGGGAGGCGATTGAAAGTGTATTTATCGTATAATCCAAGCTCTGTTTTTCAAATTCTTTCCAGTCAATCATATAACCATTTTTTTTGAACAAATTTTTAAGATTTTTAAATATAAGCTCTACATCCGAAAATTTTATATCTTCTTTTTTTTCAATGGTGTCATTTTGATATTCGTCAAAATTTACGTTAAATTCTCTGTAGAGTTTACCATTTTCAATTTCTTTCACAGTTTTGAATCTACTAATTCCATTTAGTACTATTAAATATCTTCCATCTTCAGTTTCTGTAAAACTTGTAATTTTACCTGCGCAACCCACTTCGTATAAACTAGGGTTAGTGGTGCCTAATTTTTCTTTTGGCTGGATCATTCCAATTATTCTTGATTTTTTCATACAATCATCGACCATATTAATGTATCTGGGTTCAAATATATTTAAAGGTACAGTAATTTCTGGAAAAATTATAAAATTTGAAAGTGGAAAAACTGGTATTGTATCTGGGAGTTTTTCAGTAGTTATCTTTTTCATAGAAAAAATGTACACTACTTTGTAAAATTTTAAAATAAAAGTTTTATTAAATTTATGAAAAATAATATAGATGTTTTGTGGCCGACCTTAATAGGTAGATTTATAAATCCAGATCATCAAGAAATTAAAGATGGTTTAATTAAATTTTTTGAAGACTATCAAAAAAAAGATCCAAAAGGAAAACTAGGTAGAGAAAATCATAACTTATACGAAAGTCACTACGATTTACATAAACATGATAATGAATATTTTAAGAAACTTTTAAAATTTTTGTCAATGTCCTTCTTGCAAATGTCAAATTATGCCAATAAAAACTTTCTTACTGATAAAGATTTAAATACACAAAAATTTAATATTTTGATAAATAGCTCTTGGTTTATCAAATACAAAAAAGGGGGAAGTGTTCTTCCCCATGCACATGGAAATTGTAGTTGGTGTTGCGTATATTATGTACAGGCAGAAGAACCTGAAAGTAGTAAAAACGGAAACACTTATTTTTTGAAACCTTATTTAAATACTAATCAAAAAGATTTTGGTTCTAAATATGACTCTTTCGACTCCGTTGATTACAAACCTGTTGAAGGAGCAGTATTAATTTGGCCAAGTCATATTTCTCATGGTTCCATACCTTCAGAAGGTGAAAAAAATAGAATAATAGTTTCTGCGAATGCAAAAATTGAGTTGAATTAGTAAATTTGATTTAATAAGTTTGGTTTATATATTTAATGTATTGCGGGCATAGCTCAGTGGTAGAGCGTCTCGTTGCCAACGAGAAGGTCGAGGGTTCGACCCCCTTTGCCCGCTCCAAAATGCCTCTTGATAAATCTAATCTAGAGATTAAGCTTTAAGTATGACAGATTTAGCAGATAAAAAATGTATACCTTGTGAGGGTGGTATCCCTAGTTTTGATATTAGCGAAATCCATAAATATCTGAAAAAAGTTGATGGCTGGGATGTAAAAAAGGAAGATACAGAAACTTATTATCTAATTAAAGAATTTAAATTCCAAAATTTTATAGAAAGTATTAATTTCATTAACAAAGTTGGAGAGATTTCAGAGAAAGAGGGCCATCATCCAGATATTTGGTTTGGTTGGGGATATGCGAAAATTAAAATTTTTACTCATGCAATTAAAGGTTTACATGAAAGTGATTTTGTTTTAGCAGCTAAAATTGACAGAATAAACTAGTGTTTAAAATGTCTTGTTTTTGAGAATAATAGAATTGTTCCAGTTCTATTTGCAAACTTTATAATTTCTTTGTCTCGTATTGATCCTGATGGTTGTATTATAGCTGTTACTCCTGCCTGGACCAAGCTTTCAATGCCATCAACAAATGGAAAAAAAGCATCTGACGCTGCTAAAATTGGTTCATCTTTGGTATTTTTTTGAAATTTTTTCATTTTATCTATCGCAATTTTACAACTATCTAATCTACTTGGTTGTCCTGAGCCAATACCAATTGTTGCTCTGTTTTTTACTAAAACTATCGCATTAGATTTAACAAACCTACACACATTAAAAGCAAAAATTAAATTTTTAAATATATTAATGCTTGGTTTTTTCTTAGAGACTACCTTAAAGTCATTATTTTTGAAGACTTTATTATCAGAAGTCTGTATTAAAATTGAATTTAAATTAGAAGAAATATTTTGAATTTCTTTTAAGTTAATTTTTGAAGCATCTATTAATCTTAAATTTTTCTTTTTACATAAAATTTTTATAGCATCTTTACTGAAACCATTTCCAATTATTACTTCAAGAAATATTTTATTAAGTTCTGCTGCAAGTTTTTTATCTATTATAAAATTACAAGAAACTATTCCACCAAAAGCACTCAAAGGATCACAGTTAAGTGCGAGCTTAAAACTTTCTAAATTATTTTTACTAATTGAAACACCACAAGGGTTTGCATGTTTAACAATAACAGTTCCTATGTTTTTGGGAAGTGTTTTTGAGATATTAAGTGCAGAAAAAATGTCATTATAATTATTATAACTTAATTTTTTTCCACTAATCTGATTTAAATTTAGAGAGTTATCATATGAATATAATGCACCTTCTTGATGTGGATTTTCTCCATATCTAAGGTTTTCTACTAAATTTGCTGTTATTAATTTTTTTTTTGGAAATTTATTAAATGATATATTATCGAAGTATTTAGCAATTAATGAATCATAAAAACCCGTTTCTAAAAATGCCTCTTCTGACATTTTTTTTCTAAAATTTAGAGATGTTGATCCGCTATTATTTTTCAATTGATAAATCAGTTCTGCATATTGTTTGTCAGACGTTATAACTGTAACATCTTCATAATTTTTAGCAGCTGCTCTAACCATTGCAGGACCTCCAATATCAATATTCTCAATAATTTTTTTATGATTGGTTGTTGATTTCAAGGTTTTTTCGAACGGGTAAAAATTAACTACTACTAAATCTATATTCTCAAATTTATTTAGTTTCATCTCATTTTTGTGTTGCTTTTTGTTTCTTTTATTTAGTATTCCAGCATAAATTTTAGGATGCAAAGTTTTCACTCTACCGTCTAAAATTTCATTGAAATTCGTATAATTTGATAACTCATGACATTTAAATCCTAGCTTCTTAATTTCTCGATATGTTCCACCAGAACTTAGTAATTTTACTTTATTTTTCTCTAAAATTTTTAATAATTCATTTAATTTTTTTTTGTCTGAAACAGAAATTATTGCATTTTTAATTTTTTTCATGAAATTTTTGTAAGTTCCCACTTTATAATCTGATTTTCCTTTTGAGTCATTCCAGAAATGAAAATATTTTGATTTTCTAGAAAAGAATTTTTTTTTCCAAAATATAAACCAGTTTCAACACTAATATTATGTTCTTCGGTAGAAAATTTCCAACCTTCCTGGTCAATTTGTATAAAAATACTGTTTTTATCTTGTGTCTTCATTACTTTTGTCTCAGGATCTAAGTGAAAACGAATTTCAAAATTGGAAGATTTAAAATTCTTTTTATTTATTAATTGATCTTTTCCTATAAATTTAAATTTATCTGGATAGAACTCTATTTTTCTATCATGAAGTATACCGTATTCTTTCAAGTATCCGTCGTGCGTAGAATTAATACTCCAAAAGTCTTTTTCAAAAATAACTTCTTTATTTAAAATCTTTAGTCCTTGATCAACAATTGATTTTTGGTTCCTTTGTTTTATTAGTTTACAGGACGAGCGGTTATCAACAATTAAAGTACTGTGATTGGCACTAGATTTTGAAATCAAATTAAGTTTGTGTTCATAATTTTGAAAATATCCTGAGTTACAAATTAATTTTTTATTACTTAATAGAATTTCAAAAGATAAGGCTCCACATTGATATTCTTCAGAAAAGTTTTTTTCTGGACTTGGTCCACAATCCATTACTAAAGAAATTTTTTTATTTTTTAAAACAACAAATCCACCGATCTCAAAATTATCATTTTTAAACTTATAGCCTAGTCGTTTGATATATTCGTCAAACTCGTCAAAGTTGAATTCAACATTTCCATTAAATAAAATGTTTTTTTTTATCCCTTGCCAAATAAGCGAATACGCTTGACCAAGATGATAAATGATCTCATCTATATAACTTGGAATTTCGTTTTGTGATTCTCTTAACCATTCTCTAATTAATATAAAATATTTTAAGTAAAAATTTAATTGTCTAACATTTCTTGATTTTGGAAATAAATTGCTATCAAATGATGACTTAATAATATTTTTTAAAAGCCCAAGTCCAAAATCTAAGTATTTTTGTTTTTCCTGATAGGATAATCCTGCTAAAATTATAGCTGAACAACTTATCATTTTTTTATCTATAGACTTGGATCTTTCAATTTCATTTATTAAGTGATTTACCTGTTTTTTTATAAGTGAATTAAAAAGTATTTTGTACTCTTTATTGCTATTTTCATAACTAATTTTTGAGTAAGAAATCCATGCAATTATTCTTTTTGATAGAACATCAACATCCCAACTTTTAGCATCATAATTTTTATTCTTATTTATCCAATTTAAAATTACTGACTGAACTGAAAGTTTAGATGATTTTAAATCGAGAGTAGATAACCAAAAGAAACTATGAAGTTTTTTATAGTCAGACTTACTAATATTCTTACTCTCCCAGATTGAGCTCAATATATAGTCCTCAATTTTATTTTTCTTTTTTTTATATTTAATTAGAGCATCTAATAGATTTGGGCTTGGTTTATACTCAAGATTATTATCATTAGTTTTTGATATTTTTTTATTATAAATGTTTGAGTTTAGATAAAAAAATCTTGTTTTATTTATTATGAAAAAAAAAAATTGATTAATATAATTTAATGAATTTTTTAAAATCATTACTTTCTACATAGTTTTTAAAATATCAATATTCTTTTTAATATCACCGTTATTTTTTTTAAAGACTGTTGTTCCAGATACTAATATATTAGCTCCAGCTTCAATAACCATTTTATTATTATCAAAATCTATTCCTCCGTCAATTTCAATATCTAATTCTAATTTCTTCTCGATTATAATATTTCTTAATTTTTTAACTTTCTCCAAAACTTCTGGCATAAATTTTTGTCCACCAAATCCTGGATGGACACTCATTATTAATACTAAATCAATATCTTGTAAAAAATTTTCTACAATTTCCAGCGGAGTTTCCGGATTTAGAGAAACACCAACTTTTTTTCCTAAATCTCTAATATGTTTAATTGACTCTTTCAAATCGTTAGTTGCCTCAGGATGAATGGTAATAATATTAGCTCCTGCATCCGCATAATCTTTTATATATTTATGAACTGGTGAGATCATTAGATGTACATCAAAAGGTAAATTTGTATGAGCTCTTAAACTTTTTATAACTGGTGGACCAATTGTAAGATTAGGTACAAAATGTCCATCCATTACATCAACATGTATCATGTCGGCACCCGCTTGTTCTAATTTTTTTATCTCATTTCTAAGCTGACTGAAATCAGCAGATAGGATAGATGGAGATATTTGTATTTTTTTCATTGATTACTTTAATACTAGTATCAATTTATGTTTTTAATTTGAATTAATTTTTACCAAAAATTTGGTAAATTTGTCTCGCAATATCGCTTTCTAATGGAAATGATAGCATTCCCATAACTGAATATCCCAATACATAAGGCATTAAATAGAATCTGAACATAAAGAAAAACCATGCGACATATAGTGGAACAAGAGGAGCTATTATAAAAGAAGGAGTAATTGGCTTAAAAATATTTATTAATGGATTTGTGAGTTTTACAAATACTTTCATAAAAAAAAATTCTGAATCTTCTCTTTGGAATATGTTCATCGCAACTCTTCCAATTAAAGTCCACATTATTACACCCATAACATAATCAATTAAGTAAACGAGAGGATGAAAGTTTGCTGACATTTGAAGTTTCTAAATTTGAAAAAAGGGGCGAATTTCTCGCCCCTTTTAATATGAAATTATTTAGTGTGATTTTCCAAGTACAGTTCTACCACTCGGTATTCGCACTTCGTCAACCATTCTTTGAGTTGCAGCATCAGGTGCCTTAGTTATTAAACTAACAACTACCATTGCTACTAAACTTACTAATGATCCAACTATTCCGAATGTTAACTGAGTTACACCCCAGAATCCAGCTCCACCACTTCGTACCCAAATTAGATACGCAGTACCAGCAGCTAAACCAAGAAGCATACCAGCAACAGCACCTTGTGCATTAGCTCTCTTCCACCATACTCCTAATACAAGTGGGAAGAACAATCCTGACATCGCAAAGTCAAAGGCCCAAATAACTGAACCTAAGATACCTTGGATCTCTAATGCTGCAATCGTTGCTCCTGCAAAACCAATTAACACAAGCAATACTCTTGCAACAATTAGTCTTTTTGCAGTTTCTGCTTTAGGGTTAATAATTTTGTAGTAAACGTCATGCGAAAGTGCATTTGAAATAGCAAGAACTAATCCATCGGCCGTAGACATGGCAGCAGCCATACCTCCAGCAGCAACTAGACCTGAAATTACATAAGGTAATCCAGCAATTTCTGGTGTTGCTAATACAACAGCTTTACCACCCATGAAAAACTCGTTTAATTCAAGTGTTCCATTTCCGTTAAAGTCGCTGATGAACATTAGTTTAGCTTGATTCCAGTTTTGATACCAATCAATAGCCTCAACCTCCGCAATTGATTTACCAATAATACCTGTTGGTAATGTTGGATCCATCAATGAAAGTTTAGACAATGTAGCTAACATTGGCGCTGAAGAATAAAGTAGGAATATAAAGAATAAAGACCAACCTACAGATCTTCTAGCAGTTTTTACACTTGGAGTAGTAAAGTATCTCATCATAACGTGAGGTAATGATGCTGTACCAGCCATCATACATACTGCTAATGAAATAAATTTCCATGGAGTAGTATTCACTTCTGAGTGAGCTTTAGTAATACCCGCTACTTTACCAAATGCTTTTACTTGTGCCATATCAGCCGCTGAGTTTTTCACAGTACCTAGTCCAAACTGACTTTCTAGCTCAGCAATTCTAGCAACTTCATCTGCTAGCATGAAATGAGGAAAGAATCCTGCACCCATTTTATTACTTATCCAGAAAACAGGAAGTAGATACGCTATAATTAAAACGATATACTGTGCAACCTGAGTCCAAGTTACAGCTCTCATTCCACCAAGCATTGAACACATCAATATACTTGCTAGTCCAACATATACTGCAATTCCGAAAGGAATATCTAATGCAACTGATGCAATTGTACCTGTTGCGTTAATCTGTGCAGTCACGTAAGTGAATGAAGCTACTGTTAAAACTAATACTGCAGATAATCTTGCTGCGTTACCACCGTATCTTGTTCCAACAAAATCTGGAACTGTGTAACATCCAAACTTTCTTAAGTATGGTGCTAACAGTGATGCAACTAGCACGTATCCGCCGGTCCATCCAACAAGAAGCGCCATGTAACCATAGCCTTTGAAATAAATTCCACCTGCCATAGCAACGAATGATGCACCAGACATCCAGTCTGCTGCAGTCGCCATTCCGTTAAATACAGTTGGAACTTGTCTTCCAGCTACATAGTACGCATCTGTTTGCATAGTACGAGATAACCATCCAATCAATGCATAGATACCAACCGTAAATGCTACGAAAAAGATACCAATCAATTTCGCTGACATACCTGCTTGTTCTGCAATCGCCATTAAGATTATGAATACAAGGAAACCTCCTGTGTATAGTCCATAAATCTTAGGCAGATTGTCTATAAATTTACCTTTAATCATTAATCATCCTCTCTTTCGCTAAAGCCAAACTCTTCATCAATCTTTTCTTGTCTGTTTGCAAACCAGAAGATTAGTATTACGAAGATTCCAAGTGATCCTTGACATGTCATATAATATGACAATGGATACCCAAGAGGTCTAATGCTAGACGACTCCATTTCGGCTCCGAAGAAAAAGATGCCA